>OMUD01000265.1 GCA_900314125.1 uncultured Prevotellaceae bacterium
TCTTTTGTTTCCTATTGTCTTTTTGTTTCCTGTCTGTGGATGCAAAATCTTATCCTCATAAGGAATTTATCGTTGTTATCGATGCCGGTCATGGCGGTAAGGATGCCGGCGCGACAGGATCATCCGAAAAAAACAGGGAAAAAGACATCAACCTGGCTATAGCTCTTGAAGTAGGAAGATTGCTGAATGACAATCAAAAAGATATTAAGGTTATTTTCACAAGAAAGACAGATGTGTTCATAGAACTTGGAGAAAGAGCGAACATTGCCAATAAAGCAAAGGCTGATCTTTTTGTATCTGTACACACCAATGCCATTCCTAAAGAATCCGGCCGAAAACCTGTAGGTGTGCAAACCTATACATTGTGTTTGAGCACTGCATCAACAAACCTTGAAGTGGAAAAAAGAGAAAATTCTGTCGTGAAATTTGAGAAGGACGGTGGTAAAAAATACAACTATTCACGAAATGTGGAGAATGATATCATGTTTGAGTTGATGCAGGACCGCGATATGAAAGAAAGTGTTAAATTTGCCAAAATCGCTCAGAAACACATGACTACAACCGCAGGAAGACATAATATGGGTGTCCAGCAGGCAAATCTGGCTGTGCTCAGGTTGACTTACATGCCAAGCGTCTTGCTTGAAGTCGGATTTATCTCAACTCCAGCTGAAGAGGAGTTCTTGATGTCGGATGCGGGAAGAAAGAAAATGGCAAATGCCATCTATAAAGCAATTGTTGAATATCGAAGAAATCAAAAGTAAGTTCTTCTTTTACCAATTCGTCAATTTTATGAAAGGTTTTTCGAAGGAAATCAAGATAGCTGTCACCGCAATTATTGCTATTGTGGTTATTTATTTAGGCGTTATATTTTTAAAAGGAATAAAGTTTTCTAAATCATCCAATATCTTTTATGTTGAGATGAATGATGTGAATGGACTTGCCGCATCTGCTCCCGTATTGGCTAATGGTGTTCAGATTGGTCTTGTGAATTCTGTGCGTTTTGTTTCCGACAAACAGAACGTACTGTTGACTGTTGAATTTGATGAAGGTGTGAAAATACCTAAAGGCAGCAGTGCTTCTTTAACGAAAGAAATGCTTGGGGCGGCGAAATTGAAAATAAATCTTGGGGATTTGAAAAACGGATTCATGCAGGTGAATGACACCATCTATGGATCTTCTTCAACTGATATCTTGAGTGCTGCTGGAGAACTTGCTCCTCAACTGGAAACGGTGATGAGTAAGATTGACACATTGTTGTCTGCCGTTACGGTGCTGGTTGCTAATCCTTCTATCACGAATTCGTTGTATAATGTGCAGTCTCTTACCCAAAATGTTCAGTCAGCTTCCAGATCTTTGCCTGAGATGATGAGTAATTTCAATATGATGTCGGATAACCTGTATAATATGTCTTCTGGTTTGTCGTCGGCTTCAGGGCAGGTCACATACGTGATGGATGATGCAAAAGATATGATGGCCAACCTTAAGAGTGCATCGCAGTCTGTTGAAAATCTTTGTGTTGACATGAACGGGAAAGTTCCAAATATACTTAATTCCGTCAATGATATAGGCACTAACCTTTCACTCACAACTGAAAAACTGAAAGAGGCTCAGTTGGAACAGTTGATATCAAACCTTAATGTGTCGGTCAACAATCTCAACTCTTTGACTGCTTCTTTAAACGACATAATGAATAACCAAGAGTCCACACTCGGTAAGATCTTATATGACCCTGATGTGTATAACAAATTGGATTCCACATTGGAAAATGCATCAAAATTACTTGAGGATTTGAAAACTCATCCCAAAAGATATGTACACTTCTCTTTGTTTGGGAAAAAGGACAAATGATGGGCTTTGGACTTGATGTTGGCATCTGATTTTATCGTCAAAAATACGTTTTGTTTATATTGTGTCTAAATAATTGCTAGCCTTGTCTTGTTAATTTTACACTTATAAAATCTTATATATTTCAATGATTTGGAATATGAATTTACGAGGTGAAACCGCTCCTTTTTTAACTTAATTAATCCAACAACTATTTGAATCATAGACTAATAATATTACACAATAAGCAAAGTGACAACAGATTTTACTAATTTGTAATTTGTTGAAAGGGAATAGGTTATTTGAATATGCCCTAAGACACTGAAAATTTAGTTTTGGTAACTAAAAAAAAATGTCTAAATTTGCAGTGTAGAAACATGGAAAGAGAGTCTTTTATCAGATTCACAAACTAACATTTTTAAGATGAATTTTGACCCTAAAACAAAATGGGAAGAGTGTCGTGAGATTATTCGGCAGAATGTCTCCCCAGAACAATATGAGCTCTTGTTCGCATACACTGAATTCAAGTCGTATGCCGACAATCAGCTTATTTTGTCTATTCCCAGTCAGTTCATCTATGATATGTTGGAGAAAGATGAATATGTGAATCTGATTGCTGCTACATTAAAAAGGGTATTTGGAAAGAAAATCAACCTTAGTTATAGCATCACGGTTGTTAAGCGTCCAGAGAATAGAATCATAATAGAGTCAGCAAACAAACCAAATGTGGTCAATGGGAAGCCTGGCTCAAACTCGAATACTTCTCCAGACTTTATCGTACCTGAAGCTGATGAACTGGACTCACAACTTCATGTCGGCTACACTTTTGACACTTTTATAGAAGGTGAGAGTAATAAGTTGGCTCGTTCTATAGGTCAAGCCATATCTTTGAATCCTGCAAAGACTTTCAATCCTTTTTTTGTGTTCGGACCTTCAGGGTGCGGTAAGACACATCTTGTCAACGCCATTGGATGGAGCGTGAAAGAACAACATCCAGAGTTGAAGGTGCTTTATCTGTCAGCCCATCTGTTTATGGTGCAGTTCACCGATTCTTGCCGTCAGAATAAATCCAATGATTTCATCAATTTCTATCAGGGTATTGACGTGTTGATATTGGATGATGTTCAAGAATTGTCAGGAAAGGCACGCACACAAGATGCTTTCTTCCACATATTCAACCATCTCCACATGAATGGGAATCAGATTATACTTACTGCCGATCGTCCTCCTGTGAAGATTGAAGGATTGGAGGATCGACTGCTCACCCGTTTCAAGTGGGGGCTGCAGGCTGAAATCGAAAAGCCAACGAAGTCATTGCGTAAGAAGATCCTTTGCAATAAGGTCAAGAAAGAAGGATTGGAAATTCCTGAGAGTGTCATTGACTATATATCAAATAACCTTGACAATAACATTCGTGATCTTGAGGGAATTATTCGTTCATTGATGGCTTATTCCGTGGTCTATAATTGCGATGTGTCACGGGAGTTGGTCGACAAAATTATTCCAAATTATGTTGAAAAGAATGATGAGAAGCTGAATACATCAGATATCAAGAAGGCCGTTTGTGAATATTTCAAGGTTAATGAAGATGTCTTGTGTTCCAGCAGTCGGAAGCAGGAAATCGTTTATATGAGGCAGCTGACGATTTATTTGGCTAACAGGCATACAGAAGACTCACATGTGCAAATCGGTAAAATGATTGGAGGACGAAACCATTCCACTGTCATTCACTCTATTAAGCAGGTAAATAACCTGATTGACACTGAGCCTAAAACAAAGACCGACATAGAATCAATTGAAAAATACCTGAATTTATAATAAAAAACCGGATGTAAATCCGGTTTTTTTGTTGATTGAGTAGGCGTCAAATCTTCACGAGTTTAAAGAAACCCCTGGCTTTTCAGTGCTTTAACCATCCCTTCAGACATGGCCTCATTGTCTTTCTTAGTGTATCTGCAATCAGTGAATACCTGAGCCAAAGTGGCTTTTTTATTGATTTCCACAAATTCTTTGTTTTCCTTCAGTGACTCTTTATGTGCATATATCTCGTTTAGAGATTGCTCATCATAATCTTTATAGGTGTTTTGATGAATAATGCCTTCTAAAGGCAAACGGTCTGTTTGATTAGGGGATTCATCGGGCCACCCCACACAAATTGTCGCAATCGGAAATGTGAGTTTTGGCATGTTCAACACCCTTATGATTTCTTCAGGATTATATACCGTTGTACCCAGATAACATGTTCCAAGTCCTTCTTCTTCGGCTAATGTGCAGAAATTCTGGGTGAAAAGCAATGTGTCACTCATTGCATTGATAAATGACAGGAAATTATCGTAACCAGGTGCGGCATCTCTATATTCGCACCATTTTGTAAACCTGTTGAAGTCTGCGCAAAATGTCAGAACGACTGGTGCTTTAATCATTGGTTGATTGAAATGCAATGGAGCCAATTCTTCTTTTACTTTCTCGTCTTTTGTTATGATGACGCTGTATAACTGCATATTGCCCATGGTGGCAGCTCGAGCCGCAGTCTCAATCAGATTATTGAGAAGGTGGTCTGAAACATCTTCTTTTTTGAATTTTCTTATTGTCCGTCTGTCTTTGATTGTTGTCATATTATTTTGTTTTTTTATTTTACAAAATTACTAAAATAAACTATAATTGTCAAATATTATTGAATTCTTTTAATTCGAAAAATTCCGGATGGTGAAACAACCCAATGCTATAAATATAGTTATATTATTGATTTTGTGTACAATAGTAATTTTGTGTGGATAACTTTTGCTGTTTGTGGATAACTTTTGCTCTGTAGTTTTTGTCAATTGAAAAAACTCTTGTAGATTTGCAACGAATTTGTCTAAGTTAGTATTACATGATTCTACACCTTTGGCGGATAATCAATAAGCGTATTCCTTATCCGTCAACTTTATCTAATTAAAGACAAACAATTAACTAATTATTCATTTCAAAATGGAAAACGGTAAAACCTATTCTTATGAAGAAGCATTTGCAGCTTCCTTGAAATATTTTGACGGTGATGAGCTTGCTGCCAGAGTATGGGTTAACAAGTATGCGATGAAAGACTCTTTCGGTAATATTTATGAGAAATCACCGGAAGACATGCATTGGCGTATTGCAAATGAAATTGCCAGAATAGAACGGAAATACCCTAATCCGATGTCTCCTCAACAGGTATTTGATTTGCTCGATCATTTCAAATATATTGTTCCGGCAGGAAGTCCTATGACTGGCATAGGAAACCATTTCCAGATTGCTTCTTTGTCGAACTGCTTTGTTGTTGGGCTTGATGGTGATGCTGATTCCTACGGAGCCATCATTCGTATTGACGAAGAGCAGGTGCAGTTGATGAAACGTAGAGGTGGAGTGGGGCATGACTTGTCACATATCCGTCCAAAAGGCTCTCCTGTGAAAAACTCTGCCTTGACTTCCACGGGGTTGGTTCCATTTATGGAGCGCTATTCAAACTCAACACGTGAGGTTGCCCAAGATGGACGACGTGGGGCTTTGATGTTGTCGGTGTCTATCAAGCACCCAGATTCAGAAGCCTTTATCGATGCAAAAATGACAGAAGGCAAAGTCACAGGAGCTAATGTTTCGGTGAAAATTGACGATGCTTTTATGAAGTGTGCCACTACAGGCATGCCTTATATTCAAAAGTTCCCGATTGACTCTGATAATCCTATGGTGGAGAAGGAAATTGATGCGTCGCAGTTATGGAGGAAAATTGTTCATAATGCATGGAAATCTGCTGAACCGGGTGTGCTTTTCTGGGACACAATCCTTCGTGAGTCTATTCCTGATTGCTATGCCGACCTGGGATATCGAACGGTTTCAACCAATCCTTGTGGTGAAATTCCGCTTTGTCCTTACGATTCATGCCGCCTTCTGTCCATCAATCTATATTCTTACGTTGACAATCCATTTACAAAATACGCTACGTTCAATTATGAATTGTTCCGTATGCATGTTCGTCTTGCTCAGCGGATTATGGATGACATCATCGACCTTGAGCTTGAGAAGATAGAGCAGATTATGGAAAAGATTAAATCTGATCCGGAATCTGAGGAGGTGAAAAGCTCAGAGCTTCACTTGTGGCAGAAAATATATGACAAGAGCGGAAAAGGACGTCGTACTGGTGTCGGGATTACTGCAGAAGGTGATATGATTGCTGCCATGGGGTTGACATACGGTACACCAGAGGCCACTTATTTTGCAACAGATGTTCATAAAAACATAGCGGTAGAAGCCTATAAGTCTTCCGTTCAGTTGGCTAAAGAACGTGGTGCTTTTGCCATTTATGATGCAGAAAGAGAAAAAGTGAATCCTTTTATCAATCGATTGAAAGGGGTGGATCCTTCTCTCTACAGCAACATGACAAAATATGGTCGTCGCAACATCGCATGTCTGACTATTGCTCCAACAGGAACAACCAGTTTGATGACTCAAACCACTTCTGGCATCGAGCCGGTGTTCATGCCAGTGTATAAACGTCGTAGGAAAGTAAACCCGAACGATACGAATGTGCATGTGGATTTTGTGGATGAAAGCGGTGACTCTTTTGAAGAATATATTGTCTATCATCCAAAGTTCCTCGTTTGGATGAAAGCCAACAATATTGATACCACAAAAAAATATACTCAACAGGAAATTGACGAATTGGTTCAAAAGTCACCTTATTATAAAGCTACCGCGAACGACGTTGACTGGCATGAGAAGGTGAGGATGCAGGGTGCCATTCAAAAGTGGGTGGATCATTCTATATCAGTGACTATCAATTTGCCAAACAACGTATCTGAAGAATTAGTGAATGAATTGTATGTTGAGGCTTGGAAGTGTGGTTGTAAAGGGTGTACGGTGTATCGTGATGGCTCTCGTGCCGGAGTCCTGATTGCTGCGGACAACAAAAAGAAAGACGAAAAGAAAAATAACGGCATTCCTGAAGGCTGTATGCCTAATGTCACTGAGGTTCGACCAAAAAGCTTGGAATGTGATGTTGTGCGTTTCCAGAACAACAAGGAGAAGTGGGTGGCATTTGTTGGACTGCTTGACGGCTATCCTTATGAGATTTTCACAGGTGTGCTTGATGATGAGGATGGCATTGCGTTGCCTAAGACTGTCTCCAAAGGACACATCATTAAAAATGTGGATGAAAATGGTGTGAAACGCTATGATTTCCAGTTCGTGAATCGTCGTGGCTATAAAACAACAATCGAAGGTTTGTCTGAAAAGTTCAATAAAGAGTATTGGAATTATGCAAAACTTATTTCTGGTGTATTGAGATACCGCATGCCATTGACCAATGTGATCAAACTTGTCAGTTCGCTTCAGCTTGAAAGTGAAAACATCAACACTTGGAAGAATGGTGTGGAGCGTGCACTGAAGAAATATGTTCAGGATGGTACGGAAGCAAAAGGACAGAAATGCCCGAATTGTGGACATGAGTCACTCGTCTATCAAGAAGGCTGCCTGATTTGCAAAGAATGCGGTGCATCCAGATGTGGATGATTATTAGTGAGATTTTCATTCATTCCATTTCTATATATTTTCCGTTCAGCGCATTGGGGGGGTGCCCCTTTGCGCTGATTAATATTAAAACAACGATGAAAAATATTATAGTACTTTCCAAACTTCGGTTTTATGCCTTTCATGGTGTTCTTTCTCAAGAGAAGTCCGTGGGGCACATTTTTGTTGTCACCTTGAGAATCTCATGTGATTTTAAAAAAGCCATGATAAATGATAAAGTTAAAGACACGGTAAATTATGGAGAGGTGTATGAGATTGTGAAATCAGAAATGGATAAACGCTCAAAGTTGATGGAACACTTGGCTTGTAGGATTCTCCATAGGATTTTCACGAATTTCAGTTCTGTGGATAGCGTTTTTATCAGTATCATTAAAGAGAATCCTCCTATCAATTCCGACAGTGATGGATGTGGTGTTGAAATAGAAATGTCCAGAACAGATAATGACAGATTGTCTTCATCAGTTGGTTTGACATATTGATTTGTTATCCGTTTTTTTTATTAGCAATAATCGAGGTTTTTTATTGTCTTGATGATTTTATTAAGTGAAATTCCTGTTTCTCACTTTTTTTTGCTAATTTTGCATCCAAGAATTCTTAAGTAATAACATAACTAACTATGAGCGCATTAAAAACTGCCAAAATGTCGAATTACCGTTGGGTGATTTGTGCAATGTTGTTTTTTGCAACAACTGTGAACTATCTTGACAGACAAGTTCTGTCACTAACCTATCCAGGTAATGGAGGTATTCAGGAAGAATTTGGATGGAGTGATGACCAATATGGTTCCATTACAGCCGTCTTTTCCATCTTCTATGCTGTCTGTATGCTTTTTGCCGGTAAATTTATTGACTGGATGGGTACAAAGAAAGGCTATTTGTGGTCTATCTTTATTTGGAGTACGGGTGCTGTGCTTCATGCTTTCTGTGGCATTCTTACCTCTGGAATAGAGGTTGGAGAGTGGACCGGATCCTTCTCGGGGGCTCTTGATGCCATAAGATCTTTTAAAGCTTCTGGTGGAGCGGCTGCTGCTTTGGCCATCTCTTCCATGAGTGTTTGGTTGTTTTTAGGTGCCCGCTGTATTTTGGCATTAGGTGAGGCTGGTAACTTCCCTGCTGCCATCAAAGTGACAGCTGAATATTTCCCAAAGAAGGACCGTGCTTATGCTACAGCGATATTCAATAGTGGTGCCAGTGTGGGTGCTCTCATTGCTCCATTCACCATTCCAATTCTCGCCAAATTGTTCGGTTGGGAAATGGCATTTATAGTTATTGGTGCTTTGGGATATGTTTGGATGGGCTTCTGGATTTTCCTATACAAGAAACCTTCTGAAAACAAACGTGTAAATGATGCTGAGCTTACTTATATAAACCAAGATGCCGATACTGATGGAGATCCAAAGGATGCTAATGATGAAGGACCTCAAATCAGCTTTATGAAGTGCTTCACTTATAAGCAGACTTGGTCATTCATTGTTGGTAAGTTCATGACCGATGGAGTTTGGTGGTTCTTCCTCTTCTGGACACCTGCTTATTTGAAGTCACAGTTTAACATCAATCCTACCGATATGGAGGGAATGGTGCTAATATTTGTTCTCTATTTGATTACAATGCTCAGTATATTGGGCGGAAAACTGCCGACTCTCTTTATTAATAAAGGTATGAATCCGTATGCTGGTCGAATGAAAGCGATGCTTATTTTTGCTTTCTTCCCATTACTGGTGCTTATCGCTCAGCCTCTTGGCAGCATTTCCCCGTGGTTCCCAATCATCATTATCGGTATTGCTGGTGCAGCACATCAAAGCTGGTCGGCTAATATTTTCTCCACTATTGGTGACATGTTCCCGAAATCTGCAATTGCCACAATTACGGGTATTGGTGGTATGGCTGGTGGTATCGGTTCGTTCATCATTCAGAAAGGTGCTGGTGCTTTGTTCACTCATGCTGAGGAATTGGGTAGTGGGTTCACTTTTGCTGGATTTGAAGGCAAGCCGGCAGGCTATTTCATTGTATTCTGTGTTTGTGCTGTAGCCTACCTGCTGGGGTGGGTGATAATGAAAGCGCTTGTTCCAAAGTATAAACCGATTATTGTGGAATAATATTTCTTTTGCAAATACGATTAATCATTTGATAGTTGACCTGGAATGGATAATGTCCGTTCCAGGTTTTTCTTTCCTTGAAATACATTTAATATACAATAAATATTCATATATTTGACTGATTTTGAATAAATATCCAAATCTATTGAAAAAAGATTTGATGTTGTCATATATTTTTTGTAAATTTGCATTTGTTTATAAGTATGTGTTTTTAAGGTAATAATATCATTGCTTCAACAAGAAGTTTATTCAGTCAATTCTTCTTTTTATCTAAGGTAAAAAATATTCAATCATAAAATTTGTCATAAGATATGGAAAATATTCCAGAAGCATTAAAACTGTTGGCTGTAGGTATGCTTACAGTATTTGCAATTCTGCTTATTGTAATTAATTTGGGCAAATTCCTTATTGCAATTGTAAATAAGATTGCTCCAGAAGAGTCACAAAAAAAGTCTCCGACACCTTCGGTTACTGCGGTTGACGCCAACACTAAGTCAATCATCAATGAGGCTGTGAAACAATTGACTGCCGGAAAAGGTCGTGTGATGAATATCAAGAAATTATGAATAAAAATATAAAGAAATGAGCAAAGAAGTAAAATTCAGTCTGGTTTTTCGTGACATGTGGCAGAGTGCAGGTAAATATCAGCCACGTGTTGACCAACTTCTCAAGGTTGCACCTGCTATTATCAAGATGGGGTGTTTTGACCGTGTGGAGACTAACGGAGGAGGTTTTGAACAGGTGAATCTTTTATATGGAGAGAACCCGAACAAATCAGTAAGGGAATGGACTAAGCCTTTCCATGAGGCGGGCATACAAACTCACATGTTGGACCGTGCATTGAACGCACTGCGTATGAGCCCATGTCCAAAAGACTTGCGTCAGCTTTTTTATAAAGTGAAAAAGGCTCAGGGCACAGACATAACACGTATTTTCTGTGGTTTGAACGACACTAGAAATATTATTCCTTCTATTCAATATGCGAAAGCAGCAGGAATGATAGCTCAGGCATCTCTTTGCATGACTCATTCTCCAATCCATACCGTGGATTATTATGTCAATATGGCAAAAGTCTTGATCGATGCTGGTGCCGATGAAATCTGTCTTAAGGATATGGCCGGTATCGGTCGCCCAGAGTCACTTGGCAAGATTGTCAAAGGTATCAAAGCTTACAAGAAGGACATTATCATCCAATACCATTCTCATTCTGGACCAGGTTTCAACATGGCTAGCATTCTTGAGGTATGCAAAAACGGATGTGATTATGTTGACACAGCAGTCGCTCCATTGGCTTGGGGTACAGGACATGCCGACATTATCGCAGTTCAGGAAATGTTGAAGGATGCTGGTTTCAAAGTGAAGGAAATCAATATGGAAGCCTACATGGAAGTTCGCAGCCAGATTCAAGAAATGATGGATGATTTCCTTGGCTATTATTGTCCAGAACTCAACCGTATCAACAATTCCCTTCTTGTGAAACCAGGACTTCCTGGTGGTATGATGGGGTCGCTGATGACTGACCTTGAGGAGAATCTCCGCTCACTCAATAAATGGAAATCCAAACATGGTGAGAAAGAACTCACAACAGATGAGCTTCTTATCAAATTGTTTGACGAGGTTGCATACGTATGGCCTAAGGTTGGTTATCCTTGTCTGGTCACACCTTTCAGTCAATATGTGAAGAATTTGGCATTGATGAATGTGATGCAGATGGAGAAAGGCAAAGAACGTTGGTCTATGATTGCAGATACAATCTGGGACATGATTCTTGGCAAAGCCGGACAGCTTCCTGGCCCAGTTGCTCCTGAGCTTGTGGAGATGGCAAAAGCTGAAGGACGTAAGTTTTTGGATACAGATCCTCAAGAGAACTATCCAGACAACCTCGATGATTATCGTTATAAAATGGCTCAGAAAGGTTGGGAGCTTGGAGAAGATGATGAGGAACTGTTCGAATATGCTATGCATCCGACTCAGTATGAGGCATATAAGAGTGGTAAAGCTAAGGCAGACTTTGAAGCTGACCTCGCAAGACGTAAGGCTGAGAAGAACGCACCGGCTGCAGGAGCAAATCTCCCTGAAAGCATTACAGTGAATGTAAATGGTCAGAATTATAAAGTTGACATTGCTTATGGAGATAATGTTCCATCAACTTCTTCCGCACAAGATAATGCAGCACAAGCTCCTGCAGGAGAAGGCGCTGACCTGTTGGCTCCTCTGGAAGGTAAGTTCTTCAGGGTGAAAGATACAGGTGAGACCCCTAAGAATGTGGGTGATGCTGTTAAAGAAGGTGACGTGGTAGGCTATATTGAGGCAATGAAAACTTATAATGCCATCAAAGCAGACCGTGATGGTGTGATTACTGCTATTCTCGTCAATTCAGGTGATTCTGTTGAGGAGGATGATGTCATTATGAAAATTGGATAAAGATTAAGATTATGTCTGAAATATTTCAAAATTTATATGAGATGACTGCCATTGGCGACTTGGTTGCCAATCCGTCTTTTCTCTTGATGTATGCCATCGCATTCCTTCTTCTATATCTGGGCATTGTGAAACACTATGAGCCGTTGCTTTTGATTCCAATTGCTTTTGGTGTGTTGATTGCCAATTTCCCTGGTGGAGAAATGGGAGTGTTGCAGGCATCCGAAACCGGACTTATCATAAAGGACGGTCATGAGTATAATATTTGGGAAATGTCATTGCCTGAAATCGCACATGAGTTGGGCTTGATGAATTTCTTATATTATGCTTTGATTAAGACTGGATTCCTTCCTCCTGTGATTTTCATGGGTGTGGGTGCGCTGACTGACTTTGGTCCGATGCTCAGGAATTTGCGTCTCTCTATCTTTGGAGCAGCTGCCCAATTTGGTATTTTCTTGGTATTGATCTGTGCTGTGTTGATGGGCTTCACTCTGAAAGAAGCTGCTTCTCTTGGTATTATTGGTGGTGCAGATGGTCCTACGGCTATTTTCACTACCATCAAGCTGGCTCCTCAACTCCTTGGTCCAATAGCTATTGCTGCCTATAGCTATATGGCTTTGGTGCCTGTGATTATTCCATTGGTTGTCAAATTGACCTGTACCAAAAAGGAGCTGAAAATCAATATGAAGGAACAAGACAAGAAGTTCCCGCCGAAGAACCAGATTAAGAACATGAGAACGGTGAAGATTATCTTCCCTATCGCAGTAACCACAATTGTTGCTATTTTTGTTCCAACAGCAGTGTCGCTTATCGGTATGCTCATGTTTGGTAATCTCTTGAAAGAGATTGGTTCTGACACCAGCCGTTTGTTTGACACAATCAGTAATTCCATTATGAATACAGCAACGGTGTTCCTTGGTTTATGTGTGGGTGCAACCATGACTTCTGAGGCGTTCCTCAACTGGACTACAATCGGTATTGTTATTGGTGGATTCCTTGCTTTCGCACTTTCAATCACTGCTGGTATTTGCCTTGTGAAGTTGTTCAACTTGTTCACAAAAAAGAAAATCAATCCGCTCATTGGAGCCACAGGATTGTCTGCCGTGCCTATGGCAAGCCGTGTCTGCAATGATATCGCTACTAAATATGATCCGAAAAACCACGTGCTGAACTATTGCATGTCTTCGAATATATCAGGAGTTATCGGTTCTGCAGTAGCCGCTGGTGTGCTGATTTCTTTCCTTGGATAAATCAGTAAATTCTTTATAGGAAACAATAGAGAGGTATGTTGTGGAACACACATGACTACCTCTCTTTATCTTTTATTATGAACAGATGAGATATACCCTTCTTTTCATTTTAATGTTGGTAACTTTGTTCACGAAAGCCCAAAGACACAACATCCAATATGACAACGAAACTGAATCGAAGTCTGATACGTTGACTTCGGATCAGGTGCGTGTGCTCAGCCAGATTCTTGACAATATGGTATTTGTGGATGGAGGGACATATAGAATGGGAGAAGGGGAGGATGAGATGGGTGTTTCTTTTAATGACAATGCTCCAAGCCATATTGTGAGCCTTGATCCATTTTTCATAGGTAAATATGAAGTCACTCAAGAAGAGTGGGAAGTCGTAATGGGGAATAATCCTTCATATTTTAAAGGAAATCGATTGCCCGTGGAAAATGTGAGTTTGGATGATTGCAAGCTGTTTGTTAACCGCTTGAATCAACTGACGGGTAAAACATTTCGTCTTCCAACGGAAGCGGAATGGGAATATGCAGCACGGGGCGGGAAGTATTCGATGTCTTATATCTATGCAGGAAGTGATTTTCCTGGCTCGGTTGCATGGTTTATTACCAATAGTAACCATGTCTCGCACGAGGTTGGAGCTAAAAGACCGAATGAATTAGGACTTTACGATATGTGTGGAAACGTTTCAGAATGGTGTTCGGACTTCTATTCACATGATTATTATAAACAAAGTCCCACTTTTAATCCCAAAGGTCCTACCTCGGGCATCAATCATGTAAACCGGGGTGGGGGATGGCAAATGCCTGATACCTATCTCAGGATTAGTACAAGAAATCTGAGTTCTGATGATGAACGCAATAGTGCTTTAGGATTTCGTCTGGCCATGTGAGTTCCAAAAGTTTACATATTGTCTGGCCACATTAATGTAGTCATGATGTTTTCTCACATATTCCGTACTTTGTTTGCTCAATGAATCAATCAATTCTGGATGGAGAACCAGACCTTTAATTTTTTCATAAACATCGTTTTCATCTGGTAGCACGTTTATGATGGGACGTAAGGTCATTTCATTTAGTGATTCATAATGCTCCTCTTCTCCACCTCCTATCAATATAACGCCTTTTGACATAGCCAAAAGTCCGTTCATTCCAGGAGTGTAACTATATAATTGGTCAAGGATACAATCGGAGGATTCAACCAATTTTTTATATTCTGTAAATGGAACAGACTCCACTTTAATGACCTCACATCTGTCAGGATATTCTTTGTTCACTCGTTGGAGTGCATTAAGCATAATGTCTGTTCCTTTGTAGGCTGAGCGGTTTTTCTGTATTCCGATAAATAACTTCAAAGGCACGTTTTTTTTTCTTGGGGCATGCTCTCTTATTGTATGTGTATCTATTGGGAATGGAATAAAAGTTGTTTTTTCAGGGAATAATGGCTTATAACACCGACTGTATTCATATAAACCAGCGATAATGCCGTCACAATCATGTGCAATAAATTGATTTAGCTCAGCTTTTTCCCCTTTAGTCCATTCAGCAATGTATTGCTTGTTGTATGATTCTTCTATTCTTGGTTTGTCACCAAAATTGAAGTCAGAATACTTGAATGTTTTGCAGTCGAGGCATGTCTTCACCCAATAATAGTCCATGCCGTATGCACCCATGAATAATTTGTCATTATTCTCTCGGAGGAACTTATAGTAGGGAAGAATCCGATGTGCCCTGAGTTCAAGAAACATGGGATTGATGATTTGCACTACGTCAAAACCTTTGAATTTCCTGAATGTTTTTTTTAGAAGTCTCAAGTATTGAAGGGTGTCGAAGATGTTTGTTGACCTCCGGCTTATGTCTATGTCGCGTTGATAGTTCTTCCAGCTGTCTCCATCGCTGACCACAAGCACATCATGACCCAAAGTCCTCAAACCTTGAGCTAAAGTCCAATGTACATTGCTGTATTCACCTATAAGAAGGATTCGCATGGAAGTTATTTAATGTTCCTTTGGTTTAATGCGGCTGCATACTTTTTTGCATTTTGCATGTGTTCTTCTTCTGATGATGTGTAATAGTGGTCACCAGAGAAATCTTCTTTTGCACACATAAAGAGGTAATCATTATCATCGGGATTCAGTACTGCGTCAATTCCTGCTATGCTGGCTATTCTGATTGGTCCAGGAGGCAATCCTTCATACTTGTAGGTATTGTATGGGGAATCTATTTGTAAATGTTTTTTCAAAACCCTTCTTAATGAAAAATCACCAACAGCAAATACGACGGTTGGGTCACTTGCCAGTCGCATGTGTTTCTCGAGGCGGTTGAGATAAAGCCTTGCTATGATTGGCTTGTCATTATCGTGCGCTGTTTCAGAATCCACTATACTGGCTAATGTGGCTACTTCCACTGGTGTTAATTCCAATGCTTTTGCTTTTGATATGCGCTCTTCATCCCAAAATCTATCGTATTCCGTCTTCAGTCGCTCTACAAGTTTCTCAGGCTCGATAGTCCAATACACTTCGTATGTATTCGGAACGAAAAGAGCAGGCAAGGTTTCTTTTGTAAATCCCATCTGTTTTATCTTGGTACTGTCTGATAAGATGGATTTTATATCCTTACTGTCCAGCATGAGATTTTTTCCGATTTTTTCACATGCTTCTTCTATTGTTCTTGAATTAGGAACGACCAGATTCACAGGTGTTTGCTGCCCATTTCTAAGGTTCCTGAATAAAGTGAGCATACTGATGTCGGATGCCACCTTGTATCTTCCTATACGGATATTCTTATCGTAATCTGTGTATTTGGTCAATATGTCAAATCCAGTCATTTTTGATGGATTGCCCACTTCCTCTATTTTTGCTCGAACAGAATCAATATTATCGTCTTTGTCTATAAATAAATAACCGGCTTTTTCATTGTTCATAACTCTTCCAAAGATAGAGAAGCTGAAGGCTGTGCCGATGGCTAAGACCACGAGGATTGCAATAATAACAATGATGACTCTTCGCTTTTTCTTCTGATTCATAGTGTTATAAGATAGTTAGGGGCATGTCCTAAAGTGTAGGACATGCCTTTTCAACGATGATATTTATAGTATCTGATTTCTCATCTAATTTTGCAACAAGAATGTCGCCTGGTTCAGCCAAGCCTTCGACAATAAGCTCTGACACTTTTGTCTCAAGATTATTCTGAATGGATCTTCGAAGAGGGCGGGCTCCATACTGTTTGTCGTATCCCTTCTCAGCTATATAATCCTTCACATCATTAGGAATCTGGAGTCGGTATCCCAATTTCTCAACCCTGTCATATAATTTCTTCAGTTCTAATTCTATGATTTGCAAAATAGCATTTTTTTCAAGTTGATCAAATGTGATGATATCGTCTATTCGGTTAAGGAATTCAGGAGAGAATTGACGTTCTAATGCTTTTCGGACGATTCTTCGTGAATTTTCCTTTTCGTCTGTGTGGGTCAATGTGGAAAAACCAATTCCATTTCCAAATTCTTTCAGCTGACGCGTTCCTGCATTTGAAGTCATAATGATGATTGTGTTTCTGAAATCAATGGTTCTTCCATAGCTGTCGGTCAGTCTTCCATCATCCATGATTTGCAATAACATGTTGAAAATGTCTGGATGAGCTTTTTCAATTTCATCGAACAAAACGATAGAATAAGGCTTCCTCCTCACCTTTTCGGTGAGTTGGCCACCTTCTTCATATCCCACATATCCTGGAGGTGAGCCGACAAGCCGACTGGCATTGAACTTCTCCATATATTCGGACATGTCAATTCTTATCAGTGAATCTTCAGTCCCAAACATAAATTCCGCCAACTGCTTGGCTAAAAAGGTTTTTCCAACGCCTGTCGGTCCCAAAAACATGAATGTGCCGATTGGTCTGTTCGGATCGTTCAATCCTATCCTGTTGCGTTGAATAGCTGATACTAATGTATCAATGGCCGAATCCTGTGATATCACTTTGCTTTTAAGAACATCTCGCATACCTTTGATCCGAATACTTTCGTTTTTAGCCATTCGGTTGGAAGGAACCCCCGACATCATAGCCACAGTTTCAGCTATAACATCATAATCAACGACTACTCGCGTTTCTTCTTGAGATGCTTCCCAAGCTGCTTTCTTCTCTTCCAGCTCCATTTCCAACTGTTTCACACGGTCACGGTAACTGGCGGCCAATTCATAGTTTTGGCTCTTAACAGCACTGTCTTTCTGGATGACAGCATTGGCAATTGCCAATTCTTGCTCTTCAATTTCTTTTGGTACACTTATGTTGTTGACGTGCATTCTGGCTCCAGCCTCATCCATTGCGTCTATAGCCTTATCTGGGAAATAGCGGTCTGTTATGTATCGGTCAGTAAGGTTGACACAGGCATTGATTGCTTCATCCGTATATGTCACATTATGATAATCTTCATAGTGTCCTTTTATGTTCATCAATATCTGACAGGTTTCTTCTGTTGTAGTTGGATCTACAATTATCTTTTGAAACCGCCTCTCCAGGGCGCCATCTTTTTCAATAGACTTACGGTATTCATTCATAGTGGTGGCTCCAATACATTGAAGTTCACCTCTTGAGAGTGCAGGCTTCAAGATATTGGCGGCATCCATTTCGCCTGAGGAGTTTCCCGCACCAATCAGCATGTGGATTTCATCTATGAAGACGATAATGTTTGTATTGGCTTTGAGCTCATTGATGATGGCTTTCATTCTTTCTTCAAACTGGCCTCTGAATTTTGTGCCTGCCACCACGCTGGCCATATCAAGCGACACCACACGTTTGCCAAAAAGAGAACGAGAGACTTTACGCTGTATGATTCGTTGTGCGAGTCCTTCCACAATTGCACTTTTTCCAACTCCTGGCTCACCAATCAGAACAGGATTGTTTTTCTTTTTTCTATTTAATATTTGCGTCAGACGTTCGATTTCTTTATCACGCCCAATAACCGGGTCAAGTTTTCCCTCTTGAGCGGCTTTGGTCAAGTCAAAACCAAAAGAATCCAATGCTGGGGTGTCTGTGTTTTTTTTATTGGAACCTTTTCCAACTTTTATGGATTTCTGAGAAGAGCTGTCATTATTTGTGGTAGGCGGCATTTCCTCTTCTTCATCATCATATCCGACTTCATTCTTTGTCGGGATAGTTTCCTTTTTGAGATTGTGATAGACGTCGTTATAGCTAATGTTTTTCTCAGCTAAAATATTAGCTGGAATATTGTTTTTTTGTTTCATAATAGCCAATAATAGATGTTCAACATCTGTCTGTCCTGAATGCAACAACTTGGACTCAAGCACACATAGATGAAGAATTCCCCTTGATTTGTCGTTCAATCTCACATCAGAATTATCTTCTGATTGTGAGAAACTCCCCCTTATTTTATTTTCTATAGATGATTTTAATTCTGGTATGTCAATTTTGCAACCATCCATCAATACATCGCATGCTTTATTATCGCCATCACGCAGTATTCCAAGCATGATGTGCTCGGGACCAATAAAGTCATTTTGCAACCGGATGGCCTCTTCCTTGCTGTATTGTAATACCTTATTCAGCTTATCTGTATAGTTTATATCCATTATAATTGTATATTTTATGATAATATACACTTGCAAGATTTGTACCAGTGAATTACTGTAGCCATTTTGTCAGTGTTCTTATGATTTCTGACTTCATCGGTTCTGGCATGTTGCTGATCCGGGCTTTGTGGCTTCCATTGGGCTGAACATAAATTTTCATGTTGTTTTTCTTCTTGCAGTCCAGCCATCCTGCAACTCCGCTTGAAGTCCATGGGTCAACTTCGCCATATATGAATATATGTTTCGGGTCATTTTTTTTCAGATATTTCACCGTCCGTTTATATAGTTTTTTGTCGAATTTAATATGGCTGAGTTCTTCAGGTAGGACAAGCTTCTTCAGATAGTTTTTCGTGGATTTCACACTGCAACCCTTCTTGAGCTTTTTCATGCTGTATCCATAATAACCCAATTCTCGTGCTGCCTGAACGAAAAATGGAGTATATTCACTTGGGCATGAAAAGTAATCTGGATCAGATATTTTTATAAAATAGTCGAACCATTCTCTGTCTGTTGCAGATTTTGGAGGAATTGAATTGACAGATGTGCCCCATTGCCATAGAGCAAATGGAAACTCAAACACACAATAATCATAAATATCCTCAGTCGGTAGTTGAAACTTTAATCTTGCTTTTCTTGTATGATCTTTGAATAATTCAATTAGTGTGTTTTTTCGTGATAAAAGTTCTTGTTGGGCATTAAGGATTGCTTCTCTTTCTTGTTTAGTACCAACTTGCTTTGAGAGAAAAGGCTCATGTCTTCCATCTTCCACTGCTTTGTTCAATGGAGCAACGTATGACACACTTATATCCATATCATCAGGATATGTTGCCCGGTAGAACATTGTTGTCTGTCCTCCTTTGCTGATTCCTGTACTGATCCATTTTCCCGGGAATATATTCCCAAATATCTCTCTCACATGATGGATGTCGGCAAGTGAATTGTCAACAGTGAGGTAATCCCAATTGCATTCTTTAGGAACGGATTCTCCAAAATATCTGTATTCACAAACTATGATGTTTGTGTTGAACAATCGGCTCAGTTCGTCTTCGTATGAAGGAAATAAAGCATAATGTGCAAAATACCCTTCTGTTACAATGACAGTTGGTCTGTCAAAACCTCTGAAACAGACAATGATACGCTCATTGAATTTACCTGCTGATTTTGATGCCCAGTCTACTTCTTGTTGAACATACATTAAGTACTTTTCTGCAAAATGGTTGCTTTCCAGTTTTTCTACATAGCTGATTTCTTCAACGTCATCAATTATGTCAATCAATTCAGAAGGTTTTTGCTGTGCATGTAAAACGACCGGCAATATTATGGCGAACAGAATAGTGCATATTTTCTGATAATTTTTCATACTTTTTTATTTTATTCCAATTGTTAAAGAGAAAATGATTAATAAAATATAGTTTAAAAATATTGTACACATGAAAAGGTCGATGTCTGATTTCAGATATCCAGATTCTGTGTATTGTTCTGACAATCGATGAGTGTGCAACTCTTTTTTAAACAAAAAATGGTATGCTTTGTAGAATAAATAACCGATTGTGCAGCCGCAGATAGCGCCTACTGTCACATCACCCACATAATGCACACCCAGATACAATCTGGTGAATGTGGCTATTGCGGCCCAAATAAACAGTACTATTGTCAGTTTACGACTTCTAAATATCCAAGACAAAAACATGGCAACGCAAGTGGTGTTACATGCATGACCAGAGAAAAAACCAAATCTACCCCCACGATAATTCCGAACGGTGTCAACAAGGTACATGATGTCCGGATCTTGTGTCGGACGCCATCTTGCTACGAATGGTTTTACAAATCCAGAACATAACCTGTCGGCAACAAAGATCATTACACCGATGGTCAGGAGTATCATAAGTGTATCTTTGACTGAGTTGTTTTTAAACAGGATAAACAACAGCATGACAATCAAAAAAGACCATGCAAATGTATTGGTACATACTATCATCAAGTTGTCCCAAAACAAGGACTCACTGCCATTGATTGCCAATGTTAAATCCCTGTCCCATTCGACTATTCCAAGAATTGTACTCATGTTCAGATGATTTCAATGTCGTCTTTATTAATCCAGCCTTCCTTGTCGTCACCAAATTTCACTTCGCACCATTTTTCCATGCTTTTGTCAAGTATTTTGATGCGTGATCCAGCATGTAGTACATACAAATCATTGCTGTTTTCTGTTGGTGAGCTTTTTAGGATTGATGATTCTTTCATCACAATGGCACTATTATCGTTGGTTGAGGTTCTATACTGCTGATATGCTGCAAGATTGCAAAGGATAAAGATAAATAAAGAAGCATAAAGAAACATTTTGACAATAGAACGATGCGATTGTATGATTTGATAATGATGGATGAACCATAAGGACAAGCACAAGATGAAACAAATCAGACCTATCGCTTTCCATAAGTTGATATTCAGCCAATTTGAAAAAGTTTTCCACCATGCTACCAAGAAAAAACCTGAATTATCCGGATTTTTATCTTTTATTTTTGTGCGTGCTAATGACAGGTTAGTCCGAATGTCTGCATCACTTGGATCCAGTTTTAAAGCTCTTTCATAATTCAGTATGGCCAGGGCGAAACTGTCTGTGCGATAATAGCAGTTGCCAAGATTATAATAAAGTTCTGGAGAAATGCCTTTGTTGTCAATGATATAGTCGTAGGCTTTGATGGCATCCTTGTAATTCTCTTTCATATATAGTGAGTCGGCAGCAGATTTGGTCATGTGAGCCAAATCATTGCGGTTCTGAGTTGAGATTGGTTCAGCCAGCATGTTGGCTGCCATCCATATAGCATAGAATAGTATCGTTATCTTCTTCATAATGCACCTATTTTAGGTTTTTTCCTAATTTGTTGAGTATGGTTTCTGCCCGTTTGTAATAATCTTCAAGCGATATTTGGCCAAGAGAAGGAGAGTAATGATGATATTCACATTCTTCTATGATGGACAGATATTCATTGATAGTGGACTCATCAATATTGTTCTGTTGAAATTGTTTTCGTATTTGATCTTTGTTGAATGATTCGTTGTCTATATCCAACTTGTTTTGTGCAAAAGAATACAAAGCATTCATAAGTTCTTCAAAGAACTTTGGCTTATTGTCGGACATCATCAAAAGTCTGGCTTTTTGCAATTGAGCCTGTACGATTTTGTTTGCCTTGCGACGCCTTTCATCAGGATTCATTGATGAATCCTTTCTTTTGCGTTCCATGAAGACATAAATGGCAATAGCACTGGAGATGATAATCAAATAAGCTAATATCCATTTCCATGAATACAGATGGTGATAGTTGTCGTTTCTTAATTCAGTTTCGCCTGTTTTTATGAATTTGATATCTTTCTCTTTTTCTTCTATATCAGTCTGAATGAAATTTGTTATCCCGTCAGATTCCACATTTACTATGTAGGATTTGGTCGTGAGGGTTTTGTAATTATGGTCTTTTGTATCGAAGTAGGTGAATTCAATTGCAGGAATCGTAAAACTTCCTCCTTCTCTTGGAACGGCAAGGTATTCAAATATTTTTTTGCCTGAATGCCCAGCAGAGGTTATATCAAATTTGTCTTCGACCTTTGTGTCGTATGTCTCAAAACTTTCAGGAAAGTTTACAGGAGGTGTGTCCATCAGTTTCAAGTTTCCATTGCCTTCGACTGTCAATTTCAAAGAAACAACATCTCCGGCTTTCAATTTACGTTTGTTTATAGAACTTTGAACTGTGAAACTACCAACACCTCCAGAATAAGATTTGGGTGGAGTAGGAAGGTTTTGAACTTCAATTGTGAGGGGAGTTGTTTGAATCTTCTTTCTTCTTGTCACATAGTTTTGCATGAATCCAAATGGATCAAGGTACCCGTCTGGGATACTTATCGTTGCTTCACATGCGATTGACGGTATCTCATACCTTCCTGCGGATTGAGGGAAAATCACGTATTGTTTCCAAATAGCGGTCATATATTGACGGCCATTATATGTTTCATAACTCTGCTGCTGTTCTGGCTCTAATTCTTGAATGAGAAATCCATTAAGGACTGGGAGTTTACCTTGAAATCCTGTTACATTTACATTTGCATAAATTTTGTAGGTAAGCAAAATTGCTTCTTTTTCATAAACTTTAGTCTTTGAAGCAATTGCCTTAACAAACAAATTGTCATCGTTGATCTTATTTTGCGGAATATCTCTTACTGGAATTGGCGGTTGAGAAGGTGTTGGATAGGAGTTTGACTGTGACTGGGTATTATGATTCAAATTCGTTGTACCTTTTACAACATGAATGGTTTTGGAATTTGACTTGAAAACATTACCATCAACAATGACTATTGCCGGTTCAATCGTAAATGTCCCTTCCTTTGTGGCTTCAAGGATGAAAGTGTAGGTTGTAGATGATTTTGATGTGGTTTTCCCATTTATTATGCTGGTTGATGAACTGGAACTTCTATGATTGTTTAATATTCGGAATCCAGAGAAATCAGGTGCTTGAAAATTTGAAATGTCAAAAGTCCCGATTTCATAGTCTATCGAGAAACTTTCTCCAACAGCCACGGTATTGGGACCGCTCACATTTATTTCTGGGCGATTGGCTTTAGAGTATAATGATGATAATGCTATAAAGCATAATAGAATGATTTTCTTTCCCATCTTATTGAGCTGTTATTTACCAGTCTTTTTCAAACCTCATATTTCCGACTGTGGCTTTTTCGACTTTCTTTTGGACTTTATTTTCGTCTTGTTGTGCTGCATTTAGCAATTGCTCTGCAGTTTTTTTATCAATTCCACCTTTTAGTTGAGGATATGAATTCTGCTGTTTACCATTCTCTTTGTTCTTGTCCTTGTTGTCTTGTTTGTCCTTGTTGTCTTGTTTGTCCTTGTTGTCTTGTTTGTCCTTGTTGTCTTGTTTGTCCTTGTTGTCTTGTTTGTCCTTGTTGTCTTGTTTGTCCTTGTTGTCTTGTTTGTCCTTGTTGTCTTGTTTGTCCTTGTTGTCTTGTTTGTCCT
>OMUD01000257.1 GCA_900314125.1 uncultured Prevotellaceae bacterium
CACGGCTTCTCTAAGCCGTGCCCTTTGTGTGTATAAATAATATACGTCCACCATCATTACTAAAAATGGTGGCAGAATTTAAACCACACATTATAGAAGTAAAGCGATCCGTTGGTAAGTCCGTAGCGTTTCTGCATATTGACTAATCCGATGTTTCCCTCAATTCCAAAGGCGACATTATTGAAACGGTACATGGCGGATGGTTGTAGGGACAATCCCAATTTATTGAGTTTCTCACGTCCAAAAAGCGGTGATGTCGTGTCGTAATTCAGATTATATTCACCACGTTTTAAGGTGAAATTCAATGCCGGTCCCAATCCAAAGACCAATTGGTGGTTTGAGTTTCTCAGACAAAGATGATATCGGGCAATCAGTGGAATTGACAAAAACAATCCGCGGTCGTCATCCGAACCGTTTAAATCCTCATCCATAACCAGCCCATCAACCCACAATCCCACTCCTGACATCAATGACCAATTTGGATTGAAATAATAATCGGCATTAAAATCAATTTTTGTCGAAAGTCCATTAGAATTAGAAGAAACATTCGAGGCAGACAATCCCAAAGAGGCACCAAAAGAAAATTCCACTTTCTTTTCCTGAGCCTTTGCCGCCTGGTTGGGCAGCAGCATGAGCATGAAGATGATAAAAAAACACTTATACATAATTGACTTGGTTTAAGTAACGATAAAAAAAAACTTTCTCACTCATCAATCTTTTTGATAACTTTAGCCGGCACACCGCCAACAATGGTGTTGGGCTCCACGTCTTTGGTTACGACGGCTCCGGCAGCCACTACGGCTCCGTCGCCAATGGTCACTCCCGCAAGCACTGTGGCATTAGCTCCAATCCATACGTTCTTTCCAATGTGGATTGGTGCATAAGTCATGCTCTGCCGTTTTGCTGGATTAAGGTCGTGGTTGATGGTGGCCAGCACGACGTTATGCCCGATGAGCGCCCCCTCGTCGATGGTGATTCCTCCCTGGTCTTGGAACTTGCATCCCATGTTGATGAACACATGTTCGCCAACGACAGTGTTTTTTCCACAATCCGTATGAAACGGAGGAAACATGCCGACAGTCTTGGGTACTTCCCTGCCCCACAGCTGCTCCAAAAGAGAATGCAGTTGCTCGGGAGTATGATACTTACCGTTGATCTCAGCCGTAATCTTTAGTGCCTCCTGTGATAACTTGTGAAACATCATGTGCACATCTGAACCACCGATGACGGGTTTGCCCGATGCCATATAGTCTCTAAATTCCTGAATAGTCATATTATTGGTTTTTCTACTTTGTAACTGTATTATCTAAGTGGCGGATCACCCTGCATGGATTTCCCACTGCTATTGAATCAGAAGGGATGTCTTTAACCACCACGCTGCCGGCGCCAATGACGCATCGGTCGCCGATAGTCACCCCAGGGCACACCGTGACCCCACCTCCGAGCCAGCAGTCTTCGCCAATGGTAATTGGCGAGCACCGCTCAATGGGCTTGCGGCGTTCGACATAATCAATAGGATGGTTAGGGGTAAGGAACTGGCAATTGGGCCCAATCTGTGTATTGGAGCCAATAGTGATCATGCCTCCGTCAAGCATCGTTCCATTATAGTTGACAAACACATTCTCGCCTAATTTGATGCCATGTCCATGGTCACAATGGAATGGAGGTGACACTGTTGATGACTCAGGAATGCCAGGAATCAATTCCTCTATGGTTTTCCTGTAATCTTCGTCTTCTGTCGTCATGGTCTGCAGTTTCGCACAGATGTGTTTTGCTCTGTAATAACTTGCCAATCCCTCTTCGTTCGTAAAGTCATAGAATTCTTCATGACGCATTTTCTCAAATTCAGTCATATCTGTAATGATTTTAGGGAAGGTTGTTTTGTGTTCCAAATTTAGATTTTCGGACATACATAAAGTAAGTCTCTACAGTTGATGTTTTCAGAAGTTCCTTAAGAACATCAAACTTAACACCTTACAATATGGTATATGCTTTCAATTATTTCCATAGTTCATGCAGTCACCACCTCATCGAAATGCACCATGGCCCATTCAATGAGCGAGAGGACAGGAGGCATGAGGGATTTACCCGTTTCGGTCAGGGAGTATTCCACACGTGGTGGAACTTCCGCATAGACCTCTCGATGCACCAGATGGCTTTGCTCAAGGTTTTTCAAGGTCTGTGAGAGCATCTTCTGAGAGCAATCTGTCATGAGTCGTCGAATCTCATTGAATCTAAGTACTCCAGTCTCGCTCTTGTTCAGCATGAAAAGCACAAGGAGTGACCATTTATCACCAAATCGGCTGACAACTCGCCTGATGGGACAGGCCAAATATTCCGTTCTGATATTTTCCATATTTCTTCTATTTACGGCAAAGGTAGTGAATAGAAACCAAGTTTCGAAACCGCACCTGTTAATATATGTTAAACTTGATTTTCATAAGTGTTGATTCCATCACAATTCCTACCAAAAGGTAACCATGTCACTTTTTTGTGCCTTCTTGCGGAAGTTGATTTTTCAGTGTAACTTTGCATTCGAAAAAAGAAATCAAAAACATTTAAACTCTTGAAAAAATGAAACAGATTGAGACAATTAAGACAGGCAAGAATTTCAGTGCTGTAACCGTAGGCAAGTTGGATGAAATCATCGAGCATGTGCTCCCAATGGGTCCAGATGTGACGATCCAGGGAAAGGTATTCGTAGGACAGGCTTTAGGAGCCACAGGCAGCGAGCTGAGTTTCCAGACTCTCGTTCCTGGTCAGGACAGCGGTTTTCTGCACACCCACAAAACCCATGAAGAGCTGTACATCATCCTGAAGGGTGAAGGTGAATATCAGGTTGACGGTGAGATTTTCCCAGTGAGTGAGGGCAGCATCATTCGTGTGGCTCCCGACGGCAAACGTGCTTTGAAAAACAGCGGCAGCGAAAACCTTACGATGCTTTGCATCCAATACAAAGCCAATGTTTTTGGTGAGTCCGACAGCCCGATGACAGACGGTGTGATTCTGCAGGATGAACTGAAATGGTAAGCAACTGATCTGGAGATGCAGACAGAAAAAACCTCTTGCAGAGGAAGTCTGGGAAATGCGAGATATCCCAGACAACGTCTGCAAGAGGTTTAAGGTGTGTTCTAAAAATTCCGATTTACGAGATTGATGGCTGCGCCTCAGCATAGCTCAAGCAAGCTTGGCTCTGCATTCGGCTTGCACATAAATTTCGATTTACGAGATTGATGGCTGCGCCTCAGCATAGCTCAAGCAAGCTTGGCTCTGCATTCGGCTTGCACATAAATTCCCGATTAATGGAGATTTATCTGGATAACTTCAAGTCAGAAATTACTAT
>OMUD01000255.1 GCA_900314125.1 uncultured Prevotellaceae bacterium
GTTTTTCAACTGCGAATTTAGTAAAAGTGCCGAAAAAGTCCAAAAAAAACGAACTGTTTTTAAGGTTGTTCTAAAAATTAGCTTTAGACAATTTGTCGCTTATTAATGAGAAGATTTATCTTCGCTGAATCTTGTCACGACTCGACAAATAGAAAGTAAACTTTCTTTTGTTCTCGCTGTTCCAAGATTTGTTCTTGAAGTCGAAGAAGCATAGCAGGCTATGGTTCAAATCATCAAACAGCGAGAGTAGAACGGAAGCTTGCTTATGTTATACCGAGTCGTGAAGATGATTCGACGAAGTCAAACAAAAGGACAAAGATTCCATTAAGAAGCACAAAGTGTCAAAGCCAGAGAGAATACCCTATAGAAAACAAATAACTAATTTTTAGAACAACCCTTTATTCTTTTATGAAGCGTTTTCTTCTTTTATTTGCCATTTCAATATTGACGTTTGCGAATGCAGCGGCACAGAAAAAAACTACGGTCACAGGAAGGGTGCTCGATTCTGAAAGTGCGGAGGCACTCTCCTACGCCACCGTGCAGATACTCAAAGCCGACACCACGTCCATGATTGCTGGCGGAACCACCAACCTCAATGGCTACTACAACGTGAAGAATGTGCCAGCCGGTCAGTATGTGATGAAAGTGTCGTATATCGGATATCACAACTTCTTCCGACAAGTGGAAATCAAGCAAGGACAGACGGAGTTCAATGGAGGCACAATCATCCTCACGCCAAATTCTGTTGTTCTAGAGGAAGCGGTCATCAAGGGGACTTTGAAGCAGGTGGAGGTAAAGGAAGACACGCTCATCTTCAACGCTGATGCGTTCAAGGTGCCGGAAGGAAGCGTGCTCGAAGAGCTGATTAAGAAAATTCCTGGTGCGGAAGTGGGAAATGATGGGTCCATCAAAATCAATGGAAAGACGGTGTCAAAGATTCTTGTGGAAGGAAAGGAGTTTTTCTCCAACGACAGGAATATGGCGATGAAAAACCTCCCTTCGAACATTGTGGAAAAAGTGAAGACTTACGACAAGCAGTCTGACATGGCGAAGATGACAGGCATCGACGATGGGGAAGAAGAGACGGTCATCGACCTCTCCATCAAGAAGGGCATGAAAAACGGATGGTTTGGAAGTGTGGATCTTGGGGCGGGTACGAAAGACCGCCTTGCTGAGAGAATCAACATCAACCGGTTTGAAGATCAAACACAGTATGCCTTGGTCGGATCATACAACAACACCAGCGGAAGAGGTGGGGGAATCACCAAGACGGGTATGGGAGGTCTCAACGTGGCTTTGGAAAGAGGTAAGTTCGAAATCGGCGGAAACGTAAGATACCAAGGGCAGAAAACCACATCTATCACCAAGTCGGCTGTTCAGAACTTCATCACCACCAACGCATCATTCTCTAACTCTCTCAACCGGAGTGTCAGCAAAAATGGCGGGTTCAACGGTGATTTCAAGATTGAGTGGAAGCCAGACAGTATGACAACGCTCAATTTCCGGCCGAGTTTCTCAGTGGGCAATTCCAGCTCTAACTCCACAGGTAAGAATGCCACATTCAACGACGACCCTTATCTGCAGCAAGGAGTGGACAACCCGCTCGAGGAGATGGAGAAAATCGCACACGACATTAAAGTCAACCAAAATATGACGGGAAACAAGTCCACTGGCGAGAACTACAGTTTCAACGGAAGGTTGATCCTCAACCGCAGGCTCAACAACCTCGGACGAAACTTCTCTGTGCAGCTGAACGGAAGTTACAGCAACAACGAGAACAAAAGCTATTCGCTCAGCGATGTCATCTATTTCCAACGTAACGACTCGGCTGCGCTGACCTACAGGTACAGGACAACGCCAAACACCTCGGAAAACTTCACCGTAGGATTCAACTACACCGAACCGCTCATAGCCAAGAAGCTCTTCCTGCAGACATCATATAGATTCAACTACTCCAACCGACACAGCGACGGAAAAGCATACGACATGGGAGGAGTGGACGAACTCATCACCGACATCCGCAACACGGGGGCGGGATACCTGCCATGGGATTACTACAACTATCTCGATGACGACCTCAGCCGATATACCGACAACACCAACTATATCCACAACATCGACGTACAGCTCCGACTCGTCACCAACTACATCAATATGAATGTGGGTGTCAACGTGCAGCCGCAGCGACAGAGGATGGAATATAACTATCAGGGGCTCGACACCATCGCCACAAGGAACTACGTCAGAGTGTCGCCTACGCTGAATTTCAGATACAGATTCAACAAGCAGCACACACTCAGGATCCGGTATAGGGGAAACACCTCGCAACCTTCCATCACAGACCTCTTCAATATGACGGATAATTCCAACCCGCTCAATATCAGAATGGGTAACCCGGACCTCTCGCCGTCGTTCTCCAATAATATCAACATCGACTGGAACAATTTCCTCTCAACCACCATGCAGAGCTTCACCGCAAGACTCTCGTTCTCAAACACACTCAATGCCATTGAGAGCAGGACACAGTACAACGAGGAGACGGGTGGAAGAATCACTCAGCCTACCAATGTCAACGGAAACTGGAATATTAACGGAAACTTTGGATGGAACCGACCGATATTTGTGGATAATTTCACGTTCAACACATCCACCTCGGCCAGTTATTCCAACAATGTGGGCTATATCTACCAGAATAACCAGTCGCTCAAGAACACCGTCAACAACCTCAGGATTGGAGAAAGTATCCGCCTCAACTACCGCACCGATATCTGGGATGCAAGCCTTTTTGGAAACCTCAACTACAGCAACCAGAAAAGCAAGCTTGTGCCGACCAACAACCGCGCCACCTACGACTTTTCTTACGGTGCGTCGGGTAATATCTACTTGGAGAACGGATTCGGATTCTCCACCAACATCAGCATGAGTAGCCGTAGGGGATACAGCAGCGCAAACATGAACACCAATGAGCTCATTTGGAACGCACAGGTGTCTTACCGCTTCCTCAAGGGGAAGGCTGCCACCGTTTCGCTCCAGGCTTACGATATCCTTTCAAAACGCAGCAACATCAGCCGAAACATCTCAGCAACCATGAGAAGCGATACGGAGACCAACGCCATCTATTCATACGTCATGGCTCACTTCATCTACCGCTTCAACATGTTTGGCGGACGTAATGCCAACCGTGGTAACCGCAATGGAAACGACAACGATGGGGGCTACATGAGAAGAAACAACGACGGCGGTGAGAACGCTGGACGTGGCGGCTTCGGAAATGGCGAACGACCGAACCGGGGCGGCAACCAGGGTGAAAGACCTGGTGGCAATATGGGTGGAGCGCCTGTAGGAAACATGGGTGGCGGACCTGGTGGAAATGGAAACTGAAAATTAAGGAGTTAAGTAGTTAATAAAGTCAATACAAAAAGATTATAGTTTGAATGAAGCGCTGATTGAAAGCGTGTATTTTTTAGTTTGGTTAATGAAAGTCAAAGGGACCGCTGGACAGCGCTCCCTTTGATGCTTTTTGCCCCAGTCAACCGCGGTTGACTGGGGCAAAGAATATTATGGCTTTATAACGAAAAAAATGTGTGATTACAATTTGTCTTCAAGCACGTCGGGGTTGTTATATACGTTGCTTGGCACAATCTCAATCATGTCGAAGCTGCATTCGTTGTTCTCACTCTCCATCTTCTGCTGCATGCGCAGGTAGTGATCGGTCTTACCGTCGGAGTGGAACACACCGATGATTTTCCGTAAGTTCTCAGGATATTGACGGAACACCTGGGTGATGCTTGTGTTGTTCGTGCTGAAGCCCGATGAGCTCGGACCTTTCATCCAGCCACGGTAACGGAACTGCTTGTCAAAGGACGTGATGGCAAGGGCATCGCCCAGCTCCTCATCACTCTTGTAGCCGATGTGGGCGCTCCGGCCGCTCGGACGCATGTCGAACGGAATACCCTGAGGCACATTGTCTATGTAGAATTGTACGATTCCACGGCTTGGCAACCCCACGCAGGTGAAGAATCGCACCTCCCAGTCGCCTTCCGGAACAGGTGGCAGCTTCACCGTCAGGTCGTAACGGCCTTTCACAGTCACCTCGTCGCCTTCGTAGGAGGCAAACGGCAGGTAGCGCGGACGGATGTGGATGTGGGTGGCGTCGGTGAAGTAGAAGTTGGCGGCGGAGCCGGCTTTGTAGCCGAGACAGGTGTTCGGATTGGTGGCTGCCTGGGTGCTGAACGACTGCTGACCGTACAGACCTGGGTTGATGTTGGTGTTCACCTGGGTGTTGTGACCTCGGCCGCCACTGGTGATGAAGTCGGGCGACAAGGCGGCGCAGTCCACGCGGATTCGCTCATTCATCACATCGTACTGGGTGTTCACCTTCAGGCCAGGATGATAACCATAACTCAGGATGTCATCGATATAATGGTACACACCGTTCAGCGACGTCTGATCCATGTGCGACTCGCTGGCTGTGAGAACTTTGCTGCCACGAATCTTGATGTTGCGCTGGTCGGCGCGCGACTGGATGCCGCGGCGGTTAACGTAAAGGCCACTCTCTGTTCCGCTCGGGAAGGATACTTTCAGAATGGAGTGGGGCATCAGTGTCTCATACCAGCAGGAAATATCCCACATCTTCCTGTAGAACAGGCTCGAAGCCAATACGCTGTTAGGACCGTCAACGGCAGTCAGGCGGTAATAGGAGGCTTGGAAAGGAAGAAGGTGGTACGACACGAACCGGTTCAACGAGTTCCGACGGTCAGTCGGGTCGGTGATGTCGGCATCTTCTGGATAAACGGGGTCGTAGCATTCCTTGGCCAGTTGAACCAAACCGTTAATGTCGGTCACACCATATTTTTCTTCAAGCATCGCATCAAGCGGGACGAAGGCGGTGAATTTGAAATAACGGTTCTCCATGTATGCCACGTTGTCGTATTCGTTGCCGGTGTGAACAATCAGGCGGTCGTTCGTCCAGTCAATGGAGTCTTTGCCCACGCTGTAGTTCTCGTCCTTGTATTTGGTCAGTGAGTCGGACATGTGAGTCAGCAGCAAGGCATTGGTGAAGAGCTTGATCGACTCATCGGTCTTCATGATGTCTGTCAGCATGAAGTTGTTCGTGCCGATCACCTGATCCATTGTGTGGACCACACCGTTGGCCACGGAGTCGTCCTCGTGGATCATGCGTGATTGCTTGTTGATGTAGATGGCAAGATGAATCTCACCAGGAACAGACAAGGTGTCGGAGTCGCAGCTGATGGTCAGCGGACGGTCCAGCATGTTCATCACGGGGTAGGTTCCGTCGTTATAGTCGGTGGTGAAATAGGCGTGCTCGATGATGTGCGTGAAAGTGATGGTGTCGCAGTCGGCCTGGCTCAGTTCATCCACGCTGCTCAGCCCACGTCCCTGAAGAAACTTGTCAACGGCATCGTCAGTTGGAGCGAACACCGTGTACGAACCGTAGGTGCCCAAAAGGTCCATCATCTTGGAACGGGTCACAATCTGGGTGAATTTACTGAAACGGGGAGATTCTTTGAGGTAGTCAGAGGCATACTGACTTTTCATCACGTACATGAATTCCGTGTCCGGGTCGTCGTTGCAACTGGTCAATTGCGCTACTGCCAACATGGAGAATACAATTGCGAAAAGGTAATGGCTGGTTTTCATAAATTGTTAGTTTGGTTTCTGAATGCAAAAATAAGCAA
>OMUD01000300.1 GCA_900314125.1 uncultured Prevotellaceae bacterium
AACCTCGCGTCCGCACCCTCACGCTCGCTCCTCCGCATCTCGGAGTTCCGTCTCGCAGTCTCTACAGGGTCAAAGTCAAGGTCAGTCCCGCTCACCAGCTCACGGTAGGCATCCTTCTTCCGCCCGTCAAATTTCCTGTAACTGTCGGCAAGGCGCTTCGAGTCAAACGCATAGCCGCTCACATATTCTGGAAGGTTGTACCTTGCAGACGACTCAAACCAGCCGTAGCGCCCGTTCATCTCGCGTTTCGTCTCCACGAAATTCTCAGGAGCCTCACCGCTCGGCACACGGGTGACCTCCCTCACCTTACCTTTCTTCATATAGTCAGCCAGCCACTTCTCACGCTTGCCGTCAATCACGGCCGCCTTCTTCTCATACTCAGCCTCAGCCTCCCTGCGGCGCTGCTCACGGCGCTCCATCGCCTCCTGCCTCTTGCCAATCTTCGAGGCCGACTTCACCTCCCTCAAAGCATCGTCATGACCATAGCCCATCAGCTCCAGCATTCTCACAGCCGCAGCCTCCTTGCCGTCAGTCCGGGCATTGCGCTCGTCCAGCGTCCGGTTGCGCTCCAGCCGGGCGGCATTCTCACGCTCCAGCTCCTCATATTCAGGACGCAGGGTCTCTTCTTCAGCCTTCTTGAAATTCTCAAAAGCTATACCGTCGTAGCGCTCGTCAACGTCACGGTGCTCCAGATAGCGGCCGTAAGACGACAAGCCACGCTCGTTCCCGCTGATCTCAGCATGCAGGCGCTCCTTCTCACGCTTCTGGTCCTCAGTCAGATACTCCTCACGGCTGAGAACCGGAAGCCTGCGATATTTGTCACCGCAGAACTGGTCATAGCTCATCTCCCTCACAGGCTCCTCATCCTCATACTCCCAGCTCCGCTTCTTGAAGTCGGCGGCAAGGCGGTCAATCTCCTTCTTGTTCTCCATGTACCTGGCATGAAGGCCGGCCTGCTCACCTGCGCCGTAGTCCGTGTCGCCGCCGATGTGGTCACTGTCCTTCCATGAGAAGAAGTCGCTCTCCTTGAAACGCTTGCCAGTGTGGTGCCACTCCGACTTCTCAACCACGCCCAGTTTCTCCAGCGCGTCGAATGCGTCACCGGAAACCTTGTAGCGCGACTTGAACCTGCCCGCCGTGAATGAGCCCTCGTCCTCAGCATCCTTCGCCCGGTTGCTCAAGCTCGTGCCGTCATCACGGGTCGTGTAGCCAGTGTTGCGAACCGAAAGACGGGCGTCAGCATCACTTTCTCCAATTTTTTCTTGCGGATTTGAAGAAGAATCGGTACCTTTGAAGGCGGAAACATCTGACGGAAGAGTGGAAAGGCCTGCCGCCGCTTCTTTATCAGAAGTCAGTATGAGGAGTTGGCCGTCCTCACGTTCAGACTGTTTCCGCAATTCTTCAAGTTGACGCTCACCAGCATAACGCCAACCAACAATTTCAACATTATCTTTTTTCTCCGACACTTCCAGCACCGCAACCTTGTTTGGGTCTGACGTCCGTATCACCACCCAGTAATTCGGGCGAGTGAGTGGTTGTGTCTGTCCGTAAAGATTTGTTGAGTAAAGAGCATTTGCCAATATCATCTTGCTTTGCGATGGTTTCAGCTCTGGATGATTAGCCTTGTTTTTCTCAAAGATATTCTTCTTGATGATTACAGGCTTCCCTTTTGCGCCGATAGCCTTGTCAACATTGTCAGGTATCTTCGGAAGCTCAACACTGCGGGAAGGATTGCTGAAATCTTCACCAGTCAACCCATTTATAGTTGTCTTTTCCAATATCAGCTTCCCATCGCCGTCCACAGGATTCCCCTGCCTGTCATAGTGAATCTTCTCCAGCCCTGCAATATAATCCAACAACGCCTCCTCCTGACCAAGCAAATCCGCACGATCCTCCGTCGCAAGCCTGCCCTTGTCCTTCTGCAAGTTTCCAAGCATCTCCTCAGCCTGCTCCAGCGTCGTCCCGCTGTCTTCCAGCTGCTTCAAATATCTTTCGTATGCGTCTGCCTGTTCCCCACCGTGCCGGTAGTCATACTCGTCATACACACTCGGATGGTGAGCCTTATTCACATCACCCTTGCCGTCCTCCCGCATGTAGGCGAGCAACTCCGCATCATCCATCTCCGCCACACGCTTGTCAAAAGCAGCAGCCTCCTCAGCCGTCTCCTCAGCGAAATGCGCCGCGGTGCGCCTGATTTCCACAGCCTTATCCCTTGCCGTCAGCCCACCTTTCTCAACTTCCTTCCCTTCCATCTTCTCATTCTGCCGTGCCGTAGCCACGTCATACATGTCCTGCCACAGCTTCTGGGCCTTCTCAAGGGCGGCAAGGTCATCTTTGCTTCCAATGCCCGTTCCCCTGCGGATGGCGTTGATCTTGTCCTTAATACTAGCCAAAGGCATCCCCAGTAAAGCACTGCAACGGCATGGGGAAAGAGGTATAAAATAGAAGTTGAGAAAATTTATGGCTTCACATCTGATGATAATCCGAAAACGTCAGAAAGATATTGAAATTCCATGTAACTTTGCATACGAAAACAAGATGGCACAATTAGTCCTGTGAATAAAGCCAGATATTAACTAATGGTTCAGAGTTACTGAGCAAAGAATAATTGACTTCCAACAATCTCTCCGATAATGTACACGATAAGACAATGATATGAAAACAACTAAGAAACGAAAAGTATGGTAAAGAGTGAAAATTTTGATAATTGGAAAGAATGTCGTATATTTGTATTTTATATGGACACAAAAGCAAACAGCAGTGATTGTCACGTTGTTGCCTATCCACCATAGCTCAAATCAAAATCCGTGGTTATTTAATCAAGAATAGAATCATCATGCAGCTCAACCATCTCTCCATATTGAATTACAAGAACATCGCCCAAGCAGACCTGACCTTTTCTCCTGGCATCAACTGCTTTTTGGGAAGCAATGGAGAAGGTAAAACGAACGTGATTGATTCCATCTATTTTCTGTCATTCACGAAAAGCGCCACCAACAGCGTTGACTCTCTGAATATCCGTCATGGCGAGGAAATGATGATGCTGAAAGGTGAATATGAAATTGAAGGTGTGCGTGAATTGATCAGCTGCGGATTGAAATCCGGCCAGAAGAAACAATTTCGTCGTGGAGACAAAGCGTACAAACGCATGTCGGAGCACATCGGTTTGCTCCCGTTGATATTGGTGTCTCCCAACGACCAAGAGTTGATTCTCGGTGGCAGTGAGCAAAGGCGGCGCTTTTTGGACAGCGTGATCACCCAGTACAGTCCCGTACACCTTCAAATGCTTCAACGCTACAACAAAGCTCTTCAGCAGCGCAACTCCCTTTTGAAGCACGAAGGCGAGATTCCGTTGGAATTGCTTGATGCCTATGAAAGCGTGATGGCAGAAACGGGTGAATTGATATTCAAAGAGCGAGAAACATTTATCAAAGACTTCATCCCTTATTTTCAGCAATACTACAACAAGATTTCCTCCAATAAGGAAGAGGTCAGCATCAACTATCAAAGTCATTGCCAACGAGGCCCCCTACTCGATGTGATCCGCAAAGACCGTCACAAGGACCTTGCCGTGGGCTATTCTCTTCACGGGATCCACAAAGACGACATCGAGATGACCCTCAACGGTTATCCTATCAAAAAAGAAGGTTCACAAGGCCAATCCAAGAGTTATCTGATCAGTTTGAAACTGGCCCAGTTCAATTTCCTAAAACAGACAGGCAGCCACACCAAGCCCCTTCTTCTGCTTGACGACATATTCGACAAGCTGGATGCGGAACGTGTGGGCAATATCGTGAAATTGGTTTCAGAAGAAGATTTCGGTCAGATATTCATCACCGACACCAACCGTGAGAATCTACATGAGATACTCAGCAAGATGTCTGGCGACTACAAGCTGTTTAAAGTGAAAGGAGGAGAGATCAGGTCATGAAAAGGAAACGCGCCATTTGCATCGGCGATTTACTTCGCCACTACTTGCGAGAAGAAGGTTTGGAAACTCCATTGAATCAACACCGCCTCATCAATTCATGGAGTGAAGTGATGGGAAATGGCATTCTGAAATACACTGGAGAGCTTTTCATCAAGAACCAGACGCTATGGGTACAGATCAAATCATCGGTGCTTCGGCAGGAGTTGAACATAGGTCGTCAACAAATAGTGAAGCGCTTAAATGAGCATGTGGGTGCGCAAGTGATAGCCGACATCAAATTTTATTAGTCCAAATCAGATGTTAGGACGTAAAAGGTGAGTATAATTATTTCTATTCTTTTCGTTCTAAAGACCGGTTTTAGTAAAAAAAAGGACGCCTCATTTCTGAGACATCCCTTATCCGTATGAAAATTTCGCCC
>OMUD01000254.1 GCA_900314125.1 uncultured Prevotellaceae bacterium
CGTTTTCCGTGCAAAATTAGTAAAAAATTTTGCATTTTTCATAATTTAATGTAATTTTGCGTGAAACAGGTTTACTCATTAAGTATCGATACTATGGCAAAGACAAAAAAGAATAAGAAAGTCAGTTCTAAGAAAGGACTGAACAAGAAAGAGCTGCAGACACTCATCACTCAGATGCTCAGTCAGCAGCCGGGGGAATATATATCCATCAAGACGCTCTTCAGAGTGCTGAAACTGACTTCACACCCGCTCAAAATGCTGGCCATCGACATTCTCAACGAGATGGTGGACAATGGAGAAATCGCTCATAACGATGAGGGGGAGGTGTCCTACAACGGGCATGCCCAAATCTGTGAGGGAATATTCAGCCGAACGGCTGGAGGCAAAAACTTTGTTGATCTGCCGGACGGAGTGGGGGTGAGCGTCTATGACGAGGACACACTCCACGCTTTGCCGGGCGACAAGGTGAAAGTCAGCCTCTTTGCCAAGAAACGCAACAGCAAGAAACTGCAGGGACAGGTTGTGGAAATCGTCAAACGGAATGAGAAACCTTATATCGGGGTGCTGCAAATCAGCAAGCATGCTGCTTTCCTCGTTTCTCCTAACGGACAGCTGCCACACGACATCATCATCCCACTCGATAAACTCAAAGGCGGAAAGAACGGAGAGAAGGCTCTCGTGAAAATCACCGACTGGCCTGAACGGGCGCACAACCCTGTGGGGCAGGTGGTTGATGTGCTTGGAGCCAGCGGGGAAAACGACACGGAGATGCACGCCATCCTCGCTGAATTTGGACTGCCTTACAAATATCCGGAGAAAGTGGAACGGGCGGCGGACATCATCGACCCGGGAATCACTCCTGAAGAGGTGGCTAAGCGTATCGACATGCGCGACGTGACCACCTTCACCATCGACCCGCGCGATGCCAAAGACTTCGACGACGCACTGTCCATCCGAAAAATCAAGGACGGAGTATGGGAAGTGGGTGTCCATATCGCCGATGTCTCACATTATGTGCTGGAAGGTTCCGTCATCGACAAAGAGGCTCAGCAAAGGGGAACCTCTGTCTATCTCGTTGACCGGACCGTGCCGATGCTGCCTGAACGGCTCTGCAACTTTGTCTGCTCACTTCGGCCGAACGAGGACAAACTCACCTATTCTGTCATCTTCACCATGAACGAGGATGCGGAGGTGCTCAACTATAAGATCGCACATACCGTCACCAACAGCAACCGGCGGTTTGTGTATGAGGAGGTGCAGCACCTGCTCGAAACCATCGGCGAGGCATCGGAGGAAGACCTCAAATATCCAACGCCCGAACAACCGCTGGCAGAGGGGGCTTGTCCTGCGGAAACCTATAAGGATGAGCTGGTGGTGCTCAACCGCATGGCTCACCGGCTGAGGGAAAGAAGGTTCAAGGACGGTGCCGTGGATTTCGACCGTGAGGAGGTGCGATTCGAGATTGACGAGAAAGGAAAACCGCTGAGCGTGTATTTCAAACGGCAGAAGGATGCCAACAAGCTGGTGGAGGAATTCATGCTCCTGGCCAACCGGACGGTGGCGGAGAGTGTGGGTAAGAATGTGAAGAAAGGGCAGAAACCAAAGGTGATTCCTTATCGTATCCACGACGTGCCGGATCCGAACAAGCTGGAAAACCTGGAGCGCTTTGTAGCCAAGTTCGGACTTTCTCTCCGCACCCAAGGGTCGAAGGCGGAGGTGGCGAAAAGCCTCAATGCCATGCTGCGCCAGGTGAAGGACAAGCCGATGCAGGAACTTGTGGAGACGGTGTCGCTCAGAGCCATGATGAAGGCGCGTTACAGCACCATCAACATCGGACACTATGGATTGGCATTCGACTACTACACCCATTTCACTTCTCCTATCCGACGCTATCCAGACCTCATGGTGCACCGGCTCCTCACACGATATGAGCAGGGAGGGCAGAGTGCCAGCCAAAAGAAATATGAGGGTCTGTGCGACCACTCATCTGAGATGGAGCAGCTAGCGGCCAATGCGGAGAGGGCCAGCATCAAATACAAGCAGGTGGAATTCATGGCCGACAAGATTGGTGAGGAATTTGACGCCAAAATCAGTGGAGTGACTGAGTTCGGTGTTTATGCCGAGATTGAGGAGAACCGCTGTGAGGGACTTATCGCTGTACGTTTCCTCGGAGCGGAGGCCTTCGATTTCGACGACAGGAATTTCGCATTGGTCGGGAGAAAAACCCATCACCGCTTCTCACTTGGCGACCGCATCCGCATCCGGGTGGCGAAAGCCAACCTCTTCCAAAAACAGCTCGACTTTGAGTTCGTCAGAAAACTGGAGGCGGCACCGGGAACTGCGATGAAGAAGGAGTCGTTCTACGAGATAATAGAGAAAAAAACTCGGAAGAAAGGAAAGGCGGGCAAGTAAGCCGGCAAAGGATTTCTCGTTTCTAAAGTATCAAAGCGAAGTATAAATAATGTATTATATAATTTACGGACTTGTTTATCTCTTGTCCATCCTCCCTTTCTGGGTGCTGTATGGACTGGCGGACTTTCTTTTCATCATTATATATTATGTGGCAAGATACAGGAGGAAAATCGTGAGGAAGAACCTCTGCAATTCCTTTCCTGAGAAAAGTGAGAAGGAAATCAAGTCTATCGAACGTAAATTCTATCGCTGGTTCTGCGACTACCTCTTTGAAACCTTCAAGCTGCTGAGCATCTCGGATAAGAACCTGCTCAAACATATAGACTTTGTGGGACTTGAAGGGTTGGAGGATGCCTTCGACAGAGGACAGGACTGTGCCACTATCCTTGGTCATTACTGCAACTGGGAATGGCTCTCCGCCACTGGACTTGGCTATAAAAGACATCCGGAAGCCATAACAGGACTGATCTATCACCGACTCAGAAGCAAGGCCATGGACCGCCTTTTCCTCAAACTGAGGAATGCGCACAAAGGATTTTGCGTGAAAAAGGCTTACACCCTCCGCACTGTTGTCCGGCTGAAGAAAGAGAACAAGCGGAATATGTTCGGGTATATCAGCGACCAAACCCCAAAATGGGACAATATCCACCTGTGGCTTGATTTTCTCAATCAGGACACACCGGTGTTCACCGGAGGGGAGCGGATCATGAGGATGATGGACAACGCCGTTTTCTATGTGGACATGCGTCGGACAAAGAGAGGACACTATGTCGCCAACTTCATTCCTATCACGCTTCATGCCAAACAAACCGATGAGTTTTTCATCGTCCGACAGTTCTTCTCCATGCTCGAGCAGTCCATCCGACGTGAGCCGCAGTTTTATCTGTGGACACACAACCGGTGGAAACGCACACGGGAAGAATATGAAATGCGGATGAAGCAGAAAAATGACAGCCCCAATCAGTCATCCGACTGATTGGGGTTGGCAGCATTTCAATAAAAGCGCATGATAAGAGCTCTTGGAAAAACACATGAAAAAGCTTTTGAAAAGAAGCACATGACGAAATACAAGAAAAACACATTTGAAAATACCCCAAAAACACCTGAAAAATGCTCGATAACATGTGTGTGCGAACACAACTCTTGACATTTATCAATAAATCCCCGTTTTTTCGTATAATTTGAGCAAAAAACAATTGTCATTCTTCAAAGTCGGCGTAACTTTGCATCGTCAAAAGGAAATAAAGTTTCAGGATAGAAAAAATACAATAGGTATTGAAAGCGGTGAGATAGTGAACCGCAAAGGTAAGAAAGTTTTTAGGTAACGAAACAGAGGCTCTCCGAAAAGAAGAAAAGGAGGATAACAAATGAATGATGGGGTGCCTCGAAAAAAAGAAAGGAGGACAACATGATTACTACTTTCACAGTAATTCTCTCCACAGCGATCGTTTTTGCGATTCAGCAAAAGTAAGAAATGAATGAAAGACGGGCAGACACATCCCGAATAGATCTTTGAAAAAGTGGAGATTTAAAAAAAAGATTGTTTAACGCGGCAAACGTAGGCGTGTAACCTTAGGAAACACACCATCCGCAAGCCGCTAAAAGAAAGGAATGAATTATGAGTTATTTTGACATGATCATAGCAGGTTTCGCTGCTTTAATGGTAACCGTCAGCACCATTTCATTCTTGAAATGATGCGCACGGCATTACATGAGAGATAATATAATATAGTTTTTTAAGTGAAAAGATTGTTAGGATATGATTAATACAGAATTGCTTATTGGAGGTTTCATGGCGCTGCTCGTACTGGTGAGCACCATCAGTTTCCTCAAATAATTAAGATATAATTGTTTTCATAGATTTAGTGGTTAATTAGTTAGTTATTTGAAAAAACATCTTTATTCCATCAATAAAGATTTTAATTAGGTGTTATTTAGTTAGTTAGAAGAAGGGTGCCATCCGAGAGGACAGCACCCTTTATTTTTT
>OMUD01000264.1 GCA_900314125.1 uncultured Prevotellaceae bacterium
GAATACGGATAAGAGGAATTGACAGTTCCTCTGAGAGTTTCACCGTCATGGCATCAGCATTAGCTTCATCAGCGATAATGGTGAAATCAGAAAAAACAGTGGTAATCTTCTCAAATTCCTTGAGCATGGGTTTTAACTCTTCCTTCATTTGACCTTCCAACATGGATAGCACCAACGACTTGGCTCCCCCCTCCATGAGTGCCTTGGTTTCCGGGTCATTCGTTTTCAAATCAACCAGTTTCACCTCCACAGCATCAGTCTTGTACTGCGCTTTCACCACGTTGTTTTCGATGGTATAGGTGCCTGGATAGATGACAAACATCTCAATGCCGTTTCCATCTTCCTCAAGCGTGATGTAAACACCGGTCCGGATTTCCTGGTCAGAAATCTTCATGATGAGCGGTGCCTTCATACCCGTTTCCTCCACCATTTTTTCAGATTTCAGACCAAAGTACTTCTCAAACGACTGCTGAGAGATCCATGAACCCTTATAGTTCTGTGCAGAGAGCGTAAGCACACAAAGCAGCATCATGGCTGCAAAAGAAATAAACTTTTTCATTCTTTATAAGCTTTTAGTTACAGTTAATAAACAAATTGATAGATTATGTGGTTTTCATAATTTTTGTGTTTTGTCCATCTTTTATACACATTCAAAGTTTAGAATGGCTTGCATAGAGTCTTGCGACCAGCGCTCCGGAAATATTATGCCACACACTGAAGAGGGCTCCCGGGATAATTGCCATTGGATAAGCTGCGAAATGGATGGTAGCGAGGCTGCTGGCAAGGCCGGAATTCTGCATACCCACCTCAATAGAAACCGCCTTACGCTTAGGTGCGGAGAGATGCAGTGCCCATCCGATGAGGTACCCCAGCAGCAGTCCGAAGATATTATGGAGAATTACCACGATAACGATGAGCGCCCCACCCTGCATGAGCCTTGAAGCGCTGGCAGAGATGATGATGCCCACGATGAAAGCGATGGCAAGCGATGAGAAGGCCGGAAGGTACGCCACAGCCTTTGCAGTGAATCCCCGCCAAAGGCGCTTGACAAAGATTCCCGCCACAATGGGAAGGATGACCACCCACAGGATGCTGAGAATCATGCTGAGCACATTGACATCAACCGACTTTCCGACGAGCAGCCAAGTGAGCAGAGGAGTGAGCAGAGGCGCGAGAATTGTGGAAACGCCCGTCATCCCGACAGAAAGTGCCAAATCACCCTTGGCCAGAAAGGTCATCACATTGGATGCCGTTCCTCCCGGACAGCACCCAACAAGCACCACACCGACCGCGAGTGCCTCATCAAGGTTGAACACCTGGACAAGTCCCCAAGCGAGCAAGGGCATGACTGTGAACTGAGCGAGGCATCCGATGAACACATCCTTCGGCCTGCTGAACACCACCTTAAAGTCATTGAGGTTGAGCATAAGTCCCATTCCGAACATCACAACTCCAAGAAGGTAGTTGATGGCTGTTGTAGGAATGGCGCTGAACATCCAAGGAAAAAGGAAAGCCAACACCGCCACAATCAGGACGATGACACCCAGATATTGTGATATGAAATTGCAGATAGTTTTCAACATAGATAAAGTTTGTTAAGACAAACTAATGGAAGAGGCCACACATTACGATGCTTACAAAGCCAGACGGAATCCGAGAGAACTGTAGCTGTAACCAGGATCGTCAGCATTACGGTTGGAAACACGGCAATACCAAGCCCCACTCCTCCAGCTTCCTCCACGGTGAACGTGGTAGGTACCTTGAGCTGGTCCGGCAGGATTATCCGCAGTACTGTTCTTATAGTAATTCTCATCATAGAAGTCGTTGCACCATTCCCACACATTTCCGCTCATATCATAGATGCCCAGTTCATTAGGTTTCTTGGTTCCCACGATATAGGTGCACTGCGTGAGTTCTTCAGCTGTGGTGATATCATCGGCAGGGTCAACGGCATCATTATGATACGGCACATCTTCAGCCAGTTGTTTCCCAATGGCGTCAGCACTCCATGCCACCTGCTCATGGGTGTTGGAACCAGAGAACTTGAAGCGCTTGCTTTTTGCACCGCCTCTTGCCGCATATTCCCACTCGGCTTCAGACGGAAGTCGGAATTTCAGCCCCGTGATGGCATTGAGTTTGGTGATGAAAGCCTGACAATCATTCCATGTGACATTCTCCACAGGGCGGTCGTAGCACTGAAATTCCGACGGATTATTGTCCATAACCGCCATCCACAGCGCCTGAGTGACCTCAGTCTGTCCGATAAAGAAATCGTTGAGTGTCACTTTGTGGGCAGGCTTTTCCTTATCCTCCGCCTCGGTTCCCTGTTCTTTTGTTGCTCCCATGAGGAAGTTGCCTCCTTTCACAAATTTCATGACGAACTGCACCCCATTGACTTTAAAAGTCTGGTCTTCCTGCGCAAAAGTCAGGGTGAAGGCACCGAGCAGCAAAAATGTAATAATGAATCTTTTCATATTATTATTGTTTTTATTTGCTAAAACACAAACACTTAGTCAAGTTTATTCGCATTCAAAAACGAAATCGTGGAGCGTACAGAGGGAGTGTTCCTTCGTTTGGGAAGAAAAAATGAAGAAGAGGGCATGTTTTCCAGCCACACTTGCCAGTTGCGGGAGTTCCACACTGACTTCCGTCACTTCTTTCGGCATGTCTGCTTTCAGTTCAAAACGGCCGATTTCCTTGCCTTTCTTAGACTCCCATGGCGAGTCAATCATGACTTTCACCATTCCGTCAAGCTGCTCAGGTGTGAGGTTGATTTTGAGTTTGAGCCCATCTTTTCCAAACGTATTGGAGAAGTTGAAATACTTATAACCCACAATTGACCCATCGGTGTTGTTGACCACAGGATTGGTGTTGTTGCGAATGTCGTAAGGAGCCTTGAATTTGTCATCCGTTCCGTAGGCTGAAGCCACGTATGAGCCATAGAATTTATTGTTCGGCCATTCATGCACAGCTGGTTTCGGTCCAGTGTACCAACAGGCGATACCTGCAGAATGCCGTTCCAGAGGGTCAAGTCCTTCAAGCGCAAATCCTTCAGAATTGTATTCGCCTTCTGATATCTCGACCTTTCCTCCCGGTCCTTCCTCCACGCTCACGGTGATCGGTGCCACCATGGCCTGACGCGCAAATTCATCTGTGCCCGTCTGCCTGTGATAGAACACATACCACTGGCCTTTAATCTGGCAGATGCTGCCGTGTGTGTTGCCGTCAATGGTGGCAGAGGCAAAAACATTTCCCTGCTCATCAATCTCACGCGCCCTTCCGTCGATAATCGTACCTCCATAGGTGAACGGACCGAGCGGATGGTCGCTGTAGGCATAAGCCAGCGTATAGTTGGAAATCGGTAGTCCGAAATCACCGTCAGCCGTAAAGCGGCTGTAGATAAACACATATTTGTCCTTGATTTTCCTGATGGACGAAGCCTCAAAGAAACGGAACACACCAGGTTGATCGCGACCAGGAATCATATCCTCCACAATTTTAGTTCCCGGCTTTACTGTAGCCATGGTTGCCGGGTCGAGCTCAGCCGCGTATGACCGTTCAAATCCCCAGTAGCCATACACCCGTCCGTCGTCATCTACGAAAACGGCAGGGTCGAACTGCAACACTCCATCAGTCTTTAACGGGTCGTCCTTGCTCCAGTTGCAGACCTGAAACGGTCCGTCTGGCCTGTCGCTCTTAGCCACCAGCCCGTTTCGTCCTCCTTCCTGGTCATTTGGGAAGAGGTAATAGGTTTTAGTGCCATCGGGGTTGTTGACGAGAGTCACATCAGGCGCATAAAGCACATCGGCTTTTCCCTCGCTACTGATTGGCTCACCTTTCGCATTCTTGTCAACACAGAGGATTACCCCGTCGTAGCGCCAGTTGTTGAGAGAATCTACCGATGCCGACCACACCACCTGCTCACGCCCACAATAACCAGTGACCATGCTGTCGTGCGATCCATAGATATAGACTCTGTATTTTCCCGGTTGGTCGGGATCCTCAAACACGTATGGCTCCCCATCAGGAATATGTTCCCAGAGAGGAAGGTATGGATTTCCAACAGTTTTCATCGTTGCATCTGCATTATCTTTAACTGGGCCAGAGCAAGACATCAGGCAGAAGCAACCTGCCATGATGGCCGCTCCCCATCCAGCCGCATTCATAAAATGGTGTTTCATGTCAAGTGGCTTTAGGATTGAATAATTTTACAAAGAAAATAAAAAAAAACAAAACCGCCAAAGTTTTCCCTCAGAATCGGAGATATGCACCCAAAGCACAGCTCATCATTTCCGCTTGACAACAGCCACATAAGTGAGGAGGATGACATTCATCATGAGCGCATAGATGATGGCAGGGATAGCCATCTGCTCATTGTTGAACACAAGCGGACTGCACGCCACAGTGATGGCCTGCGCCGCATTCTGCATCCCCACCTCTATGACGATGGTCCTCCGTTCACGCTGCTTGAGGCGCATGAGCCATGCGATGAGCAACCCCGCCGCCATAGCCGACAAGATGAGCACAGTCATTGTGATTCCCAGTGAAGGAAATTCCCTGACAATGGTCTGGCGGTGCTGGATGAAAAACACCGTGGCAAGGAGGATGAGAGCAGGAAATGCGATTTTTTTGAGCACTGCATGGATGCGGGCGGCTATCTTTGGTTTTCTTGCCGCCAGAATGAGACCAATGGCAATTGGCACCGCCATGAGAATAATGTTCTGCACAAGGAGATTGCCCACCGGCAGATGGATGTCAGTCCCCGTTCCCACCCACTGTGTGGTGAACGCCATGATGAGAGGAATGGTGAAGAGCGTGATGACTGAGCTGCATGCCGTGAGCGTGACGGAAAGCGCCACATCTCCTTTGGCAAGCATGGAAAAAACGTTGCTGGAACTTCCCCCTGGGCTGCATGCGATGAGCATGACACCGATGAAAAACACAGGCTGGAGTCCGGCAACGGAAGCCACCGCCCAAGCCAACAATGGGAGAAGGATGATTTGACCTATTAAACCCGCCAGCACTGGTCGTGGCTGACGGGCTATAAGTTTGAAATCCGCAGGTCTGAGTTCGAGTCCGAGGTCGAACATCAGCAAAGTGAGGATAGGGATAACGATAAAGATTGTTGACATTTTGGTTACAGTTCATGATGGCCATTCGCTTTACCGCAAGGCAGAAGGAAAGCCATCAGTAAAAAATGATTATTTTATTGGTTTGACAAATTAATTATATATATGTAAAGTTTTTACAGCTGCTCCATCTCCAATGAAGCCCA
>OMUD01000250.1 GCA_900314125.1 uncultured Prevotellaceae bacterium
GCAGCAGAGCGCGGTGAGAACAGCACCTGTCCGGTGGTGAAAGACGCCAACGGCAACATCCTCTACGACTCCAAGGGCAACCCACTGAAGATGTACTTCAACTACGGCGGCACCAACTACGAGTTCAAGGGTGGTGATGTGATTTACGAGGACATCAACCACGATGGTCAGATCAACGAGCTCGACATCGTGTACTTAGGAAACTCCAACCCTAAGTTCAATGGTGGTTTCGGCTTGAACTTCAACTATGGCCAGTGGTCGTTGAAATTCTCGTTCAACTATCGTTTGGGCAACAAGATTGTGAACAGCGCACGTCTGAACAACGAGTCAATGCGCAGCAACATCAACCAGAGCCAGGCAGTGGCATGGCGTTGGAGGAAGAACGGCGACATCACCGAGATTCCACGTGCCATGAACTCCGGTATCGGCGAATCATACAACGCATTGGGAAGCGACCGCTACGTGGAGAAGGGTGACTACCTCCGTCTGCAGTACTGCCAGCTGAACTACAACGTTCCTGCCAACTTCTGCAAGAAATGGGGTTTCTCCAGCCTCCGTCTCTCCGCATCGGCCAACAACCTGTTCGTGTTGACAAACTACACCGGTGTTGACCCAGAAGTGTCCTACGGCACATGGGGCGTTTGCTACGACCGTTCGAAGACTCCTCGTGCAAAATCGTTCACACTCAGTGTTAATTTAGGATTCTAACATCACCATCATAAAGACAAACAATATGAAAAGAAATATAATCAAGCAAAGTCTTCTGACAGGCGCCCTCTTTATGATTGGAGCTATGACGTTCTCCAGCTGTGAGGACTACCTGACCATTACTCCTACCTACAACATCGTGGAGGAGGACTTCTGGGAAGACAAGAATGACCTGCAGAACGCCCTGACATCATGCTACAAGCGTCTGATTGACGGCGACATGATGTACAAGTACATCCAATGGGGCGAGATGCGTGGCGACAACTTTGAGAAGACCACCGGTGTGACTGCGTTGAACGTTCAGAACCTGATGAACGCCAACCTGCTGTCCACCAACGGCATCTTCAGCTGGACCTGCTTCTACAATGAAATCAACTACTGCAACAAGATCCTGGCGCACGGACCTGAAATCGTGGAGTCGGACGAGACATTCTCAAACGGAGACTGGCAGCCGATGCGCGCCGAGGCCGTGACGCTACGCGCCCTCTGCCATTTCTACTTGTTGCGCACCTTCGGTGACATCCCTTACGTGGAGACCGACTACAACAACGACAGCCAGGACTTCCTGATTGCCCAGAGCCCACAGATTGAGGTTCTGAACAACATCATCAATGACTTGGAGGAAGTGAAGGACGTGGCCATGAAGGACTACGGCACCACCGTCAGGAACAAAGGCCGCATCACCCGCAAGGCCGTGTATGCATTGCTCGCCGACGTGTATCTGTGGCGCGCCAGCTACAAGGAAGGCAACGAGGAAGCAGGCGCCAACGGCCCGTCCGCCGCTGCTGACTACCAACGCTGCGTGGAATGCTGCGACTTCGTGATCAACGAGATGCTGACCGACTATAAAGAGAGCCTGAACAAGAGCGGCGCCATCCTTGGCGGCGTGACCGAAGACCTGAAACTGGAAGACCTCTTCATCCAGAACGTGTCATCCACCTCCATGGTCGGAATCGGTGCGTTGAGCTCCACCACCGCCTACAATGCCATCTTCGGCACCGGCAACTCCCGTGAGAGCATCTTCGAGCTTCAGTTCGACGGAACTCAGAACGTCAACAACATGGAGAAAGAGCTGTTCTGGAATCCAACGAACCAGAAAGCCGGCACGATTGTTTGCTCCAGCTCCCTCTACAGCTCTGTTGAGACCAACCCAAACAGCGTGATTCCAGCCAGCTTGTTCACCAAGACCGACTACCGCAAATGGGAGTCAGCCCGCTACTCACGAGCTGAGCAGACAGAGTATCCTCTGGCAAAGTACAACTGCTCAAGAATCACCCAGTACAACGGAACCGTGACCACCGGCATGCGCAACAGCACCCTCTCTACGCTGACCTTCGAAATGACCGACCAAGGCACGAACAACAGCGCCAACTGGATTTTCTACCGTCTGAGCGATGTGGTTCTGATGAAAGCCGAGGCCTTGACCCAGCTGTCGGAAGACGAGGAGAGCCTGAGAGCCGCCTTCCAACTGGTGCGTGAGGTGTTCAAACGCTCGAACCCATACGCATACCAGAACGTGACCAATCCTACCGACTCCCTGAACTTCGACAACTTCAACAACAAGACGTCGATGACCCAGCTCGTGATGAACGAGCGTCAGCGTGAGTTTGTTGGCGAGGGCAAGCGCTGGTTCGACCTCGTGCGTTACGCCCAGCGCAACGGCAGCACGGTTGAGATGCTGAAGTACCTCACCCGCAAATACACTGACAACCAGAGAGCCATCGAGGCCAAGCTGGCATCCATGAAATCACTCTTCTCCCCTATCTACACGAATGAAATCAAGAACAACCCACTCTTGAAGCAGAACGAGGTATGGGGAACAACAGAGAGTACATCAAGAACGGACAACATCTAATCATCTATAACCGCAAAAATTATGAAAATATTCAATAAAACACAGTTTCATCCCGTAATCCTGATGCTGCTCGCAGTTTGTTCCGTGGTGAGCATGCAGAGCTGCAAGGAAGACATCGATGACAGTGCACTCTACACCTTCACAGGTGAGACGATGATTGACCATTTGGAAAATCATCCCGACACATTCAGCTGCTACCTCACGCTGCTGAAGCGGGTGCACCCAAGCAACAAGTCCGTATCTACCATGTACGAACTGCTTTCGGCACGTGGAAACTACACTTGTTTCGCACCAAACAACGAAGCTATCACCCACTATGTGGACTCTCTGTATCAAATTGGTGAGGAAACCACGAACGACCTGACCCAAATCAGCGACTCGCTGGCCCAGGCCATCGTGTTCAATACCATCATCGAGAACGGCAACAACAGTGCCTACGAGTCAACCTCGTTCCAGGACCCAATGCCGACGAACAACATGAACGACCGTCCAATCCGAGTGACCTACAGCGCTGATGAGAACGGGAACACCCAGATTTTCATCAACATCCACGCCAAAGTGATTGAGAAGGACGTGGAGGTGGAGAATGGTTATATTCACGTGATTGACAACGTAATCTCGCCATCCAACGCCACGGTAGCCGACCTCATCAGTGCCACCGACAACACCCAGATTTTCGGTGACCTGCTGAAGACCACAGGCTGGGACATGAAGATGACCAACTACCGCGACTATTCGTATGATGAGAAAGACGAGGCAGGAACGACATACTTCGGCTCTTCAGGCAGCTGGGAGGGCAAATACCCAGAGCACCGCTATCTGAAATACACCGTCTTCGTTGAGACCGACTCCGTACTGGAAGCCAACGGCATCACTGATGTGGAGTCGCTGAAGCAATATCTGAAGGAGCACGCCTACTACGACAGCAACACCAGCTGGGGCGACGACTACGAAAACGAAGACAACGCCGTGAACCAGTTTGTGGCTTACCACTGTGTGGCCATCGGACTGAGCTGGAGCAACATGGTGATGTGGTCGAACGAATACGGCTATAGCAACGCCAACCTGAACGACGGCAGCACTTTCCGTGTGAACGTATGGGAATACTGGGAGACGATGGGCAAGCACCGCCGCACCCTGAAGGTGACCGGTCTGCGCAACAACCGCCGTCAGATCAACCGCTACTCGGTTTACAACAAGACCACATACCGTGAGATTGCCAGCCAGTGTGAGGACGGAATCGAGGTTCTCCAGACCAACGGTCAGAACGACAACGAATCACTCAACGGCTACTACTTCCCAATCAACGACATGCTGGTGTGGACAGAGAAAGTACCGAACAAAGTGCTGAACGAGCGTATGCGCTACGACATCTGCTCATTGCTGCCTGAGATGATCAGCGCCGGCTGCCGCCTCAACCGCACCGCCAGCTGGTACTTCACTCCAGACTATTTTGAGAACATCCCTCAGATGTCCGACCAGACAGAGTTTGAATACCTCTCGAACACGGCAGGTGCCGGAGGTTCCGGTTCATGGCTGAACTATCAGTCGGACGAGTTCAACATCCGCGGTGTCTATGACTTCGTGATGAAACTGCCTCCAGTGCCTTACACCGGTACTTACGAAATCCGCTATGGTGTGAATGCCAACGGCAACCGTGGCATGGCTCAGATTTATGTGGGTAAGAACCCTAACAACCTTCCGGCCATCGGTATTCCGCTCGACCTCCGCATCGGCGGCGGCAACGCACTGGTGGGCTGGCAGAGTGATGCCACACTGGGTTCTGAGGATGCCATCAACGAATTGGACAAGACGATGCGTCTGAACGGCTACATGAAGGGTCCGAAGTACTTCTGCCCAGGAGCCGGCATTCCAGGCCGCGACTGTACGAACTGTCTGCGCCGCATCATCTTCACCGGCCAGCTGGAAGCAGGCGAGACCTACTACATCCGCTTCAAGTCAGTGCTCAGCAGCACCCAGACCGAGTTCTTCTACGACTATCTGGAACTTGTGCCTAAGTCAATCTACAACGGTGACATCGCAGAAGATAAATGGTAATCAAAACGAAAAAACAAACGACTATGAATAAGAAAATCATATTTATATTAGCGGGTGTCGTGCTGACTGCCATGACTTCACTGACCATGACATCGTGTGACGACGACCACTTCACCGTGGACCCGACTATCGCCGGCAAGGGAAACGTTTGGGAGAACATCTCCCAAACGCCTGAGCTGAGTGAGTTCGCCTCAATCCTGAAGCGGGTTTATTTCTCCACTTCGGAAAACACTGTGACGACCCAGACCTACGCCGACCTGATCAGCCACGACCAGACATTCACAGTGTGGGCTCCAAAGAACGGCACCTTCAATTATGAGATATGGAACCGGATGCTTGAGAGCGGCGACCGCGAGCAGATTTATGAGGTGGAGACTCAGCTCATCCGCAACTGCATGACCCGCTACAGCCACGTGCTCAACGGCAACAAACAGGAGAACATCACCTTCTTCAACAGCAAGAAAGGCGTGTTCGACTGTGCCGCCAGGACCATCAACGGCGTGAACATCACCGATGCCAACCTCGGCTGCAACAACGGTGTGCTCCACATCACAGACGGTCCTGTGGTTTACATGCCTAACCTCTACGAGTATATCAACAGCCAGAGCAACCTCACTCAGCTCAGCACATTCCTCAAGCAATATGAGAAAGAAGAGTTTAACGAGGCTGCCAGCACTCAAGGACCGACCATAGATGGAAACATCACCTGGGTAGACTCCATCACCTACCTGACGAACACCTACTTCAACGGCCGCTACCTCAACGCCTACATCAACCGCGAGGACAGCAACTATGTGATGATCCTGCCAACCGACGAATGCTGGAATGCAGAATACGAGAAGATGAACAGCTACTACAACTACGTTCCGACCTACATTCAGTCGGTGACGACCGTGAGCGTGTCGGGTAGCACCATCACAGAATCAACAGAGCGTCTGACCACCACATTCACTGATGAAGAGCTTGACTCCATCAAGCATTTCCGCACCTGCGACGCCATTGCGCGCAACCTGTGCTTCAACCACAACTATCAGTTCGGTCACGACTACAAAGACATGGCTACTGAAGGTGCGTGCGACTCCATCCAGAGCACCAGCGGCCTGATTTTTTACGATCCGGCAAGCGCCGCCTTGTTCAACAAGGTTGAGCCAGTCCAGCTGAGCAACGGCTACGCCTACGTGGTAGATGACTTCAAGTACGACCTGAAAGACACGTGGCTCGACGAGGTGAAGTATGAAGCTGAACGCAACTACGAGTCGTATGAATACTGCACGATTGACCGCAACCGTATATATATTGACAATCCATGGAGATATGTTGAAATGGAAAGTGAGGACGCCGTTCCATTCACCCCAACCGACACCGTGATTGAAACCACCGCCATCACCTTGAACCCTCAGCGTGCCACATCCAACACAAGCGTGCTGATCAAGGCTCCTAACACCTTGTCTTGCAAATACGACATCGTGGCAGTGATGGTCTATAACATTGACAAGATGCTGCCTTACCAGTTCCGTGCCTACGTGAACTACCACAACGCAAAGCAGACTCAGGACCGCGTGCAGCTCATGCCTATAGAAGGTGTGAACGGCACAGACAAGCTTTTCCGGACAAAGAAACCACACGTGGATGAGAAAGGCATGCTTCAGTTCAACGACAGTGTGTTGCTTGCACAGGACTTTGAGTTCCCTGTTTGCTACTATGGGCTTTCGGACGCCTACGTGACTGTTCAGCTTCAGTCGAACATCAGCTCAAGGGACCGCAGCTTCTACACCAACGAAATCATTGTCGATAAGATTATCTTCATTCCTAAGGAGAACGAGACTTCCGACAGTGACCTTTAATACTTTCCAAATTTCAACGAATCCATAATTCATGAACCATGAAGCAGAAAAAGAATAATATAAAGACAATGTTCCTCAGACATGCCACGCTCGCCATGTTCCTGGCCCTGCCATGCGGTATGTCAGCCCAGGAAACGAGCGAGACGGCTCCGGCAGCCAAACGTGCCGCCGAGAAGGCTCCGACTTATGAAATGCGGGAAGTATGCGGCCTGGTGCTCGACGCCGCAACGCACAAACCGATTGACGGTGCCCGCGTTCAAGCCTATGGTTACAGCCGTTATTCTGTGATGACAGAAGAGGACGGAACCTACTGGCTGAAAGTCCCTACATTTGTGAAATCCCTGTATGTGACTGTACCTGGATACAATGACATCCAAGTGGCATTCGGCTCAGACCAGCGTGTGCCAAATGTGGAGATGTACACCACCAAGTTCAACAGCTACTACAGCCCTGTGACCAACGTGACGGCCAGCAAAAAAGCTGAGATTGACATGTCCAGTTCAGTGAGTGTAGATGGTGAGATTGAGAACAAGCTCGCCGGCGATGTTTACACCATCAACCGCACAGGCATCAAAGGACAGGGAGCCGCCATGTTCATCCGCGGATTGAACTCCCTGAACCTCAATGCCCAGCCACTCATCGTGCTCGACGGTATGTTCCTCGACATGCAGCTCGACCGCACCTCCATCCACGACGGCTTCTTCAACAATATCCTTGCAGGCATTGACCCAGAGGACATAGAAAGCGTGGAAGTGCTGAAGAACGGAACCGCCCTCTATGGTGCCCGTGGTGCCAACGGCGTCATCCTCATCAACACGAAGCGGGGCAAGAGCATGGCAACGAAGATCAACGTGAACATCTACGGTGGTTTTGAGACCAAGCCAGACTACACGAAGATGATGAACGGCAGCCAGTACAAGAACTACGTGAGCGAGTTGATTGGAACGACAGAGTACGGCATCAAGAATCCTTCCGCCGCCACCACCATTCCGTTCCTCAACGACAACCCGAATTACTACTGGTATCCGATGTACCATAACAACACGGACTGGAGCGACGGCCTCTACCGCAATGCCTTCACTCAGAACTACAAAGTGAACGTTCAGGGAGGAGACGACGCCGCCATGTACAACCTCTCTTTGGGTTACGCCAATTCCCAATCGACGGCCAAGGAGAATGGCTTCAACCGCCTGAACATCCGCTTCAACACTGACATCAAGCTGTTCAAAGGCCTTTCGACCCAATTGGATGTTGCCTACTCCCGCGTGAGCTACAACCTGCGCGACAACGGATGGGCAGAGAACTACGACAACAGCTCCATCTCCTCGCCAAACGTGCTTGGACTCATTCAGTCACCATTCCTTTCCAAATATGGTTATTACACTGGCGACGACCTCCGTCTGCACCAGAGTTCGGTGTATGCCGGCAAATACGTGACTGACGACAATTATCCGTTCGGCTTTGCATCACGCTACGGCAGCAACTCCGCTCTTGCCAACCCATATTGGATTCTCCAGAATGGTGACGGAATCAACAAGAACGACCAGCAGGTGACTCAGTTCAACCTGAACGTGATGCCTAAGTGGGAAGTGAACCGCCACCTCACCATCACCGACCGGTTTGCTTATCAGCTCAACCGCGCCAACGAGAAATACTATATGCCAGAGGCCGGTTCGCCGATTTACAACCTTGAAGGCATGGGTGACATCACGTCAACCATCAAGAGCCTCTTCGGCAAAGAGACCAGCGTGTTCAACGACTTCCGCATCAACTGGAGCAACATCTACGGCGCCCACACCGTGAACGCCTACGGAGGTTTCCGCTTCACCAGCAACTCCTACAGCGACCACTACATGACCGGTTACAACGCAGGTAACGACAAGATGCCGGACTTCAAGAACTCCCTGCAGTTCAGAAGCACCAACGACCACGACGACGCATGGCGCAACTTGGCTTACTACGTTCACGGCGACTACAACTACAAGAACACCTACTTCGTTGACCTGACGGTGAGCGCAGAGGCATCTTCCCGTTTCGGTCATGAGACCAGCGAAGGTTTGAAACTCTTCGGTGTGAAATGGGGTATCTTCCCATCCCTGCAGTTGGGCTGGGTGATCAGCAACGAAGACTGGATGCAGAAACTGAAGGGCGTGAACAACCTGAAGTTTACTTTGGGCTATGACGAAAGCGGCAACGACGCCACTCCATACTCAGCCTCCCGCACCTACTTCCAGAGCACCGTGTTCCTGATGACCGCCACTGGTCTTCAGCTCAAGAACATTGAGAACCCACAAATTCAGTGGGAGACCACCCGACGCTTCAACGCAGGTCTGAGCGGTTCGTTCTTCAAGAACCGCATCCAGGCAGGAGTGGATGTGTACCTTTCCAACACGAGCAACCTGCTGACGCTGAAAGAGAACAACTACATGACAGGTCTGGGCGCATACTGGACCAACGACGGCCGTCTGCGTAACATCGGAGCCGACGTTCACGTGAACGCTATCCTGTTGAATTCGAAAGACTTCCGTTGGGAGTTGGGTGCATCGGTAGGTCACTACAAGAACAACATCCGCGAGCTTCCTTCAGGCAACTACACCACCAACATCTACGGAGGTGAGATTCTAACCGCCAAAGGTCAGGCAGCAGGCGTGTTCTACGGCTACAAGTCGGAAGGGGTGTTCTCCACCGACGCAGAGGCATCGAAAGCCCACAACGGCAACGACTACCTGAAATATCCTACAGGCATCAAAGCCACTCCTTACAAGAACTTCCAGGCAGGTGACGTGCATTTCGTGGATTTGAACAACGACGGAGTGATCAACGAGAGCGACAAGAGCGTGATCGGCGATCCGAACCCAGACGTTTACGGAAACATCTTCACCACCTTCGGGTATAAGAACTGGACCCTCGGCTTCACGTTCAAATACTCGCTTGGCAATGACATCTACAACTATCAGCGCCGCCAGCTTGAATCGCTGAACGGATTCTACAACCAGACCATCGCAGGCGTGAACCGCTGGAGCAATGAAGGCGACGTGACCGACGTTCCACGTGCCTGCTCCACCACGAGCGACTACTGGGTGAACAACGAGCGCTTCTCCGACCGCTGGATTGAAGACGGCAGCTACTTGAAGCTGAAGAAGGTTCGTCTGTCGTACGACCTTCCATTAAACCTCTCATGGATTCAGGGCTTGATTATCTGGGCAGAGGCCAACAACCTGTTCACCATCAGCCGCTACACCGGCACCGACCCTGAGTTCTCTTGTGGAAACGGTATCTTCTATCAGGGAATCGACGCAGGTCTGCTTCCTTCAAGCCGCAGCTTCAACTTAGGTGTAAAGATCAACTTGTAAAAACGTAAAAACCGAAAAGATATGAAACTCAAGAATATTCTCATTGCCATAGGCGTGTCGGCTTTTGGTGCCTTGTCCACCATCTCATGCGACGACATGCTGACCGTTGACACCGGCGACAAGAGCTATGTGAATGCCAACGACACCTTGTATTCCTATTTAGGAATCGTGAAGGGGCTTCAGGGCGTGGCAGAGCGTCAGGTGATTCTGAACGAAGTGCGCGGTGACCTCACTTCCTTCACAGAATACGTGACGGACACCCTCCATGCCATCGCCAACTTTGAAGACCCGAAAGACGGCAGCTGCTCGATGCTCAATATCAGCGACTATTACGCCATCATCAACAACTGCAACCTGTATATCGCCAATGCCGACACCAACAAGGTGAAGAGCAACATCAAGTTCATGCTGCCTGAGTATGCGCAGGTGCAGGCCATCCGTGCCTGGACCTACCTTCAGCTCGTGAACTTCTACGGCGAGGTTCCGTTCATCAGCGAGCCGATCACCAACCTCGACGTGATCAGCAACTTCGACTACGCCGCCAACCAGGTGAACAAAGACAACCTGATTGACAAATTCGTGGAGCTGGGACTGCCTAAATTCGTGGACACCGCTTATCCTGACTACAAGCAATACAGAAACGGTGCCACCAACATCTCATCCCGCATGCTCTTCATCCCAGTACGTCTGGTTCTGGCCGACATGTATCTCCTCCGCGGAGCCGACAAGTCGGACTATGTGAACGCTGCAAAGTACTATTATGACTTCCTGCGCGCCACCAACTCAACCGTGACTCCTCAATACTGCAGCGCCACAGAAGTGATGAGCGAATATGCTTACTCCTCACGCAACTGGGGCAGCTACGGGAGCACATACGCTTATTCTGCCAACAACGACGTGATTTCCATCATTCCATCTTCAGCCAACAAGCAGTTCGGAACGATGCTCACCCGCGTGGCCGACATCTTTGGCTACACCCCAACCTCAAGTCAGGTGACTGAGGCCACCACAGATGATGAAGGCACCGAATCAAGCGAGTCGTCAGGAGCCATTACGGTGAGCCGCAACTACAAGGCACAGATTGTTCCATCGAACGAATATCAGAGTCTGAACAAAGCCCAGATGTATGTGAGCTGGAACCCTACAACCCTGGTTCAGACCTACTACGAGGAAGCCGGCGACGCCCGATTCAACTTCTCCACAGAAGAAATCACCTATGAGGGCGAACCATACCTGCTTGCCAGCAAGGCAGCTCGCGGCATAAACTTCTACTACTCAGTGCCAATCTACCGCAAGTCGCTCGTTTGGCTCCGTCTGGCGGAGGCCATCAACCGCGCCGGCTATCCAGAGTTTGCCTTCGCCATCCTGAAGGATGGTCTGAACGCCGACAACCTCCCAGAACCAAACCAAGAACGTCAAGTTCCGGTGCCTGTGGTTGACGAGGAAGGCAACCCTACATTCGACGAAGAGGGCAACCCTGTGTATGTGACTGACGAGGAGGGTAAGGTGGTTTATGAGACCGAAACCTACACCCGCTATAAGGCCAACGGTGCGATGAACTATGTAGATGATGAAGAACTCTCTACTTTCTTCCTTGACTTCAAGGACGACATGTGGATTGAGAATTTCGGCATCCACGCCCGCGGCTGTGGCTACGGCTCCTGGCAGCGCAACTCCGAGACCAGCGCCCCTACGACCAACATCACCGGCGACAACGACACAGAGTATTACAACTGGAAGCCAATCCTCGCCTCCAAAGGAGTGGATGCTGAGACCGCCAGCAAAGACGACATCATCAATGCAATTGAGGACGTGATTTGCGACGAGCTGGCTCTTGAGCTGGCCTTCGAGGGCTACCGCTTCTGCGACTTGGTGCGCATGGCGAACCACAAGAACGCGAGCGGCTACAACGGCACCCAATGGCTTGCCGCCAAGGTAGCAGACCGCAATGCCCGCAAGGCATCAGAGGACGGCACTATAGAAGCCATCGAGCGTGATGCCGAACTCTACTCAAAACTACAGAACACCAGCCTGTGGTACTTCACCAAACCAGCTTGGGACGTAAAGTAACCACCTCAGCGCACATCTATCCTAACAAAAGGGGCTTGCCACGATGGCAAGCCCCTTTTTTGTTGTCGGTAAAATCTGCAATTTACGACGAATACATCAATCTGTTTTTATTTGATTGGCGAGATAACAAACTTGAACTGATAGTCCTTGAACGGAACCTGATACTCAGTCCTTGGCCATGCGCCCCAAGAGTTCACACATCCCATACCGAACTGACGCTGGGCGATGTGAACAGAAACGAACGGACGTTCCACAAGGTCACCTGAGTGGTGTTGTCCTTTCTCCTCACCAATCGAGAGGTCGTCGGTGAGATAAGGCAGTGCGGAGCACTCCATTGGCTCGTTACTCTCAAAGAGAAGTCCCTTACCTGCCCCATTCAGCATCTTCCACCAACGCACCTGAGTCTTGTTTCCAGACTCCTGCGGACGTACATAGCCCCAGTACTGCTGGCTAACCTTCTGCTTGTACACACCGATTGCGGCAAAGTCCTTACGGTCGATATAGTTCTCCTGAGGTCCCTTTCCATAGAACTCAATATGCTTGTACTCCTTCGGCATCTGAAGCTCCATACCATATCTGAAGAGTTGCGGTTTCTGCTCCGCATTCTCATCAACATCGAGCTTCTCATCGACGATGAGTTTTCCTTCTGGAGTGATGGTATAGGTCATGGTGAGCTTGGCAAGGTTGCGTCCCACCTCATACTCAGCCACAGCTTCATAATTTGATGTGCCGTTGTTGACAGCTCCCTTGAAAGAAGTGAGTTTATAGTTAGGATTATGCCAAGCACGGAATCTGCGCTGCAAGTTCGCACCGTGGTCATTGTCAGTCGGCGCACGCCAGAAGTCTGGTTTCAACTGGTAGCCATCCTCCATCATGCCATGCCCATCAACATCTATATACGAGATGAATCCATTTCGGCGGTTGAAAGTGTAATCCACACCATTGGCAGACACAACGGTATAGGCTGTATGGTCCTCCACCTTAACAGCCGGTCCTTGAGCAGCAGCAACTTTATCGATGTCGGCAAATTTGTAGTCGGTCAGCACGAACTGTTCATGCGCCACGGTGTCGCCAGCTTGCAAGAGCTGTTTTTGCTGGTCGAGCGTATAAGTGATGTTGCACACCAGTTCCTTGCCTTCATAGCGTTTGTCGGCCAAAGCATCCTTGATGGCAGGGATGGCAACTGTCTTTGTAGTTTTTGGTGCGATGTTCAGCTTGTTCACGTCCACAGTTCCAGAGGTAACTTTCTCGCCCTCAGCCTCAATCACATAGTTGAGTGTGATGCCACTGATTGGCTCAAAGAAGTTCTCGTTATAAACGTCCACTGTTCCCGCAGCCTTATCCTTCAGCTTGGTCCAGATATTCTGGTAATAATACTGCACCTCGAAAGCATGGGGAGTGAGCTCACGGTCAGGATTGATCACGCCGTTGCAGTTGAAGTTGTTGTCGCTGGCAGGGAATCTTCCGTAGTCGCCTCCGTAAGTCCATATTTGTTTACCTGTGGTCTTGCTGGTTCCGCGCAGTCCCTGATCGATGAAATCCCAGATGTAGCCACCCTGGTATTTCGGATATTTGCGCACCAAGTCCCAGTATTCCTTGAATCCACCGATGGAGTTACCCATGGCGTGTGCATACTCACACTGGATGAGCGGCCTTGGGTTGTCGCCCTGAGAATATTTCTCACATCCCTCATATCCATAGTACATCGGACAGAAGATGTCGGTCTTTCCTTGCTGTCCGGCCTGCTCATACTGCACTGGACGGCTTTGGTCGTAAGCCTTTACCCAGTCGTAGGCATCCTCGAAGTTCTTACCATATCCAGCCTCATTGCCGAGCGACCATACAATGATTGACGGATGGTTCTTCAACACAAGTACATTGTGCTGGTTGCGCTCGATGTGGGCATCGTGGTATGCGGCATTCTTGGCGAGTGTTTTCTCTCCGTAACCCATACCATGGCTCTCGATGTTGGCTTCAGCCGTGATATAGATACCATACTCATCGCAAAGGTCATACCAGCGAGGGTCGTTCGGGTAGTGGCAGGTGCGGTCGGCATTGACATTGAGTTGCTTCATGCGCTTGATATCCTGAATCATGCGTTCCACGCTCACACAGTAACCACCGTCTGGGTCGAGTTCATGGCGGTCAACTCCCTTGATGAGCACCGGCTCACCATTGACGAGCAACTGAGCGTTCTTGATTTCCACTTTTCGGAATCCAACTTTCTGCCTGATTACCTCAGCCACCTCGTTTCCTTTTTTATGAGTGATGAGCAGCTGATAAAGATGTGGAGCCTCAGCCGACCATTTCAGCGGTTTCTTCACGCTGAATTCAGCCTCAGCCTTGCCGCCAGCGACCTTCACAGATTTCTTAGCCACCGTCTTGCCTGCTTCATCCTGAAGATTGAGCTCAATGGAATTGCCATCAGCATTCTGAGTTTCCACGGCCACCTTAAGCTTTCCGTCGCGGTAGTTATTGGTGAGGTCAGGCGTGATGAAAATGTCGGTGACGCTTGCCTTCGGGCGGGCATAGAGATAGGCCTCACGGGCGATACCACACAAGCGCCAGAAATCTTGGTCCTCCAGATATGAGCCGTCACACCAACGCATGATTTGAAGTGCGATGAGGTTGTCGGCACCAGGTTTTACGAACTTGGTGATGTCGAACTCAGCCGCCACCTTCGCGTCCTCAGAATATCCCACATACTGTCCGTTGACATAAACCGTGATGTTGGATGTGGCAGAACCGATGTGCATGATGATCTGCTCACCATTCCAATCTGCAGGGACACGGAAAGTCTGTCTGTAGGAGCCCACATGGTTGTTGAGTTCCTGAACGTATGGCGGATTGGTGGCCCAGTCATTTCGCCACGCATATTGGTTGTTCACGTAGATGGCGTCGCCGAATCCGTTGAGTTCCCACATTCCAGGCACCGGCATCTGGTCCCAGTTGGAGTCATCGTAATTCAATGCCTGAAAACCCTCTGGACGCTCGTTGGCGTTCTTCACCCATTTGAACTTCCAGTTGCCCTCAATAGAGAGGTAGCGTTTCGACTGGTTTTTGAATCCTTTCACCGCCAGTTCCTGGTTCTCATAGGCAAAAAAATCGGCAACGGAGGTCATCCTGTTGTCGGCATTCTTACCAGGGTCGTTCCACATCGGCGTCTGCGCTGTAGCCGACCAGGCCGTGAGTCCAACGGCCATTGTCATCAATAGTTTTTTGATTCTCATGATTAATTAGTTTTTAATATATCAGAAAATAATTGTTCAAGCCGTAATTCTCTTCATTATGCAAATTTAAACAAAAAAACGAGAAACACAATTATAGTAATGCCAAAAAAAGAGAATAGGGCAAAATAATCACACACAGTTCTTACATTTTCAGTAAGATTGATATGGCTGAACAATCGTCAGTTCTCTCCCGCATTCCCACATCTCTAAAAAAATATGCTTAAATTCTTGATTGAAATGACGACTTCTTCATGAATAATTCGTAACTTTGCAAAATAATGTGTAGTTAGATTATCAACTTTTGTTTCCCAGCCTTTAGGGAAACTCCATCATTTTAAAACGTAAACAGACATGAGACATTCCTATTTCAGACTGATTGCCATCGCGGCATTCACCATGGCTACGGTTCTTCCTATGTCGAGCTGCGGTAAGAACGAGAAAGAGAACAAAATTGAAGAGAAGCAAACCCCTCAAGATCAGAACGCACTTCAAACTCCCGACCTCACGCTTTTCGGTTTGAAAGGCAACGTGAAAAGCCTGAAGGACGAGATGGATAAAAAATATCAGTTCGCCGAAGACGGCACCCTCAAGGAAGAGGGATTGAGCGTGGAGCGCAACGACCGCGGACAGATTGTGAAAATCAAGAGCAGCGACTCCGACACCACCTTCACCTGGGACAAGGACGGCAAGGTGGCAGAAAGCCAGAGCGCAGGCATGAAGAACACCTTCACCTACGACGACCGTGGTCTGCTGCTCAGTTGCCTGACTGAGGTGGATACCTGGGAGATGAGCATCTACCGCTACCTGGAATTTGACGACCACGGCAACTGGACCAAACGCGAGCGCCAGTATATTGGCTTGAGCTCAAGCGCAGAAGAAGGCGAGGACCCCACTTATAAAGGAAAAGACACCGAAGAACGCGTGATCAAGTATTATTGAATTATCAATTGAGAACAATGAATATATTAGAATTATCAGAGCAAGAGATTAACAGACGCAACAACCTGCAGGCATTGAAAGACTTGGGGATTGACCCTTACCCTGCAGCCGAGTATCCAACCGATGCTTTCTCCACTGACATTCTCAGTGGATTCAAGGATGATGCCCCTCAGCAGGTGGTGTGCATCGCAGGCCGCATCATGAGCCGCAGAATCATGGGCAAGGCCTCCTTCATTGAGCTTCAGGACTCGAAAGGACGCATCCAGGTTTACATCACGCGTGACGACATCTGTCCCGACGAAGACAAGACATTATATAACAGTGTGTTCAAGAAGCTGCTCGACTTAGGCGACTTCATCGGAGTGAAAGGTTTCGTGTTTCGCACACAGACGGGCGAGATCAGTGTTCACGCCCAGGAGCTGAAAGTGCTGGCCAAAAGTTTGAAGCCACTGCCAATTGTGAAAGAGAAAGACGGCGAGGTCTATGACTCATTCGATGACCCAGAGCTGCGTTACCGTCAGCGCTACGTCGATTTGATTGTGAACAAAGGCGTGAAGGACATTTTCCTGAAACGCGCCACTGTGGTCCGCACACTGCGACAGATTCTCGATGAGAATGGCTACACAGAGGTGGAGACCCCTACCCTTCAGGCCATCGCCGGCGGTGCGAGCGCCCGTCCGTTCATCACCCACTTCAACGCGCTGAACATCGACATGTACATGCGCATCGCCACTGAGCTTTATCTGAAACGTCTGATTGTGGGTGGATTCGAGGGTGTCTATGAAATTGGAAAGAACTTCCGCAATGAAGGCATGGACCGCACCCACAACCCAGAATTCACCTGCATGGAGCTTTATGTCCAGTATAAAGACTACAACTGGATGATGAGTTTCACAGAGCAGATGCTGGAGAAAATCTGCATCGCCGTGAACGGCACGACTGAGAGCGTGGTGGACGGCAAAACCATCTCTTTCAAAGCCCCTTACCGCCGCCTTCCAATTCTCGACGCCATCAAAGAAAAGACAGGCTACGACCTGAATGGAAAAAGCGAGGAAGAGATACGCGAGGTGTGCAAGGCACTGGGCATGGAGATTGACGACACCATGGGCAAAGGGAAGCTCATAGACGAAATATTTGGTGAATACTGTGAGGGCACGTTCATCCAGCCAACATTCATCACCGACTATCCTGTGGAGATGTCACCACTGACAAAGATGCACCGCAGCAAACCAGGCCTGACCGAGCGCTTTGAGCTGATGGTGAACGGCAAAGAACTTGCCAACGCCTATTCAGAGCTGAACGACCCGCTCGACCAGGAGGAGCGCTTCGTGGAGCAGATGCGACTGGCCGACAAAGGCGACGACGAGGCCATGATCATCGACCAAGACTTTCTCCGCGCCCTTCAATACGGCATGCCTCCTACTTCAGGCATCGGTATCGGCATCGACCGGTTGGTGATGCTGATGACTGGAAACATGACCATTCAGGAGGTGCTCTTCTTCCCTCAGATGAAACCGGAGAAAAAGATTCCGAAGGACAGCATGGAGCGTTTCACTGCCTTAGGTCTGTCAGAAGACATCGTTCCGGTTCTCCACAAATGCGGCTACAATTTGGTGAGCGACCTTGCCAAAGCCAATGCCCAGAAAATCCAGCAGCAGATTGGCGAAGTGCTGAAAAAGTACAAGCTCGACATCCAGAAACCATCCGTGGCAGAACTGGAGGAAATTCTTGGCAAGCTGCAGAGCGAGGCATAAAAAGTGGAATAAATCATGCAAGCAGAAAATGGAGAGTATTCTCCGTTTCTGCTTTCCCCACCAATAACGGATAAACTAATTGGTTGACAGTGGTTTACGACAACCTACACGTCAACAAATCAGAACTACTATTATTCATAACGATGGAGTTTCAGAACTGTGGTAGAGTGGCAATCATCGGAGGCGGCAGCTGGGCAACAGCTATCGCCAAGATGGTGATGGTGAACGAGGAGCGTATCAACTGGTACATCCGCCGTGACGACCGTATTGAAGACTTCAAACGCCTGCGCCACAATCCCGCATATCTCACCGGTGTGCAGTTCGACATCGACAGAATCACTTTCTCCTCCGACCTGAACTATGTGGCAAAAAACAGCGACACGCTGATTTTCGTCACCCCTTCCCCTTACTTGAAAGGGCATTTGAAAAAGCTGAAGACCAGCCTGAAGAACAAACTCATCGTGACTGCTGTGAAGGGTATCGTGCCCGACGACAACGTCACAGTTTCACAGTATTTCCATCAGACGTTTGGAGTGCCGGAGGACCAGCTGGCCTGCATCGGCGGTCCATCCCACGCGGAGGAAGTGGCGCTCGACCGTCTGTGCTACCTGACCATCGGATGCCGCAGTTCAGTAAACGGCGGCCACATCGCCTCACTGCTGGCAAGCAAAAGCGTGAAGACCACAGTCAGCAGCGACATCGAAGGTATTGAGTACAGCTCGGTACTGAAAAACGTGTATGCCATCTGCGCCGGCATCTGTCACGGACTGAAAAAAGGCGACAATTTCCAGTCGGTGCTCGTGTCGAACGCCATTCAAGAAATGGAACGCTTCCTGCAAGCCATCGTTCCAGCCAATCGCAGGATATCCAACTCAGTATATATGGGCGACCTGCTCGTGACGATGTATTCCAACTTCTCCCGCAACCGTGTATTCGGCACGATGATTGGCAATGGCTATTCCGTGAAGACCGCCCAGCTGGAGATGGAAATGATTGCAGAAGGATATTTCGGCACGAAATGCATGAAGGAAATCAACCGCCGCTACCACGTGAACATGCCGATTCTGGACGCGGTTTACAATATCCTGTATGAGCAGATTTCCACATCGGTGGAAATCAAGATACTGAGCGACTCATTCAGATGACCTTGTCTGTGGATCAGATGAGTGTTTCATCTGCACACAAGTAGAAATGGACGATACAATTTTTAATCAGATAAGAACATGAAATTAGACATCACAAAAGCATTGGCATTCGTAAGTCCGGATGCCGTGAAGGCTTTAGAGCCATCAGTTGCCACCGCCAACAAAGCCCTTGAGGAGGGCACCTGCGCCGGCAACGACTTCTTGGGTTGGATGCACTTGCCAAGCCAGACGAGCGCAGCATTCCTTGCTGAGATCAACAAATGCGCCAATGTGCTGCGTCAGAACTGCGAGGCCATTGTAGTGGCTGGCATCGGCGGCAGCTATCTCGGTGCCCGCGCCGTGCTCGAGGCTTTGGGCGACAACTTCGGCTGGTTGAAGCCAAGCGACAGTCCCCGCATCCTTTTCGCCGGTAACAACATCAGCGAGGACTACCTCGCCGAACTTGTGGAGTATCTGCATGGAAAGAAATTCGGTGTGATCAACATCTCGAAGTCTGGCACGACCACCGAGACCGCCATCACTTTCCGTCTGTTGAAGAAGATGTGTGAGGACGAGCGTGGTAAGGAAACCGCCAAGAAAGTGATTGTGGCCATCACCGACGCCAAGAAGGGTGCCGCCCGCACAACCGCTGACAAAGAAGGCTACACCACGTTTGTGATTCCTGACAATGTGGGTGGTCGCTTCTCTGTGCTCACCCCAGTAGGCTTGCTCCCAATCGCCTGCGCTGGCTACGACATCGAGGCTCTGGTGAAGGGTGCTCAAGACATGGAAGCAGCCACTGGTTTGGACGTGAAGTTCGAGGACAACGTATGCTCCCAATATGCAGCCGTACGCAACGCACTGTATCAGACAGGCAAGAAAATCGAGATTATGGTGAACTTCCAGCCGAAACTCCACTACATGAATGAATGGTGGAAGCAGCTCTACGGAGAGAGCGAGGGTAAGGACAAGAAAGGCATCTTCCCTGCTGCTGTGGATTTCTCCACCGACCTTCATTCCATGGGCCAGTGGATTCAGGACGGCGAACGCACCATCTTCGAGACCGTTATTTCTGTTGACAACGTGAACCACACGCTGGCCGTTCCTACCGATGAGGAGAATCTCGACGGACTGAACTTCCTTGCCGGCAAGCGCATCGACGAGGTGAACAAAATGGCAGAGCTGGGCACTCAGATTGCCCATGTGGACGGTGGTGTTCCAAACATCCGCATCAGCATCGACAAACTCGACGAATACAATCTGGGCCAGCTGATTTATTTCTTTGAAAAAGCCTGTGGCGTGAGCGGACTGGTTCTTGGTGTGAATCCGTTCAACCAGCCTGGTGTGGAAGACTACAAACGCAATATGTTCGCCCTGCTCGACAAGCCAGGCTACGAGGCTGAGAGCAAAGCCATCAAGGCACGTCTGGCATAAATGGAGATTCAAGAAGCAGTCAGACGCTACCTTCAAACCTCCGGTTTCGGACAGATGGCTTTGAAGACAGCCATGTTCGACATGGATGGCGTGCTCTTCGACTCCATGCGCAACCATGCCCGCTGCTGGCACGAGACGATGACCCACTTTGGTTTTGACTTCCCTGAATGGGAGGCATTCCTCCACGAGGGACGCACCGGAGGCGGCACCATCAACATCGTGTCGCAACGTGAGCGCGGTCATGACGCCACAGCAGAGGAAATTGAAGAAATGTACCGCTACAAAAGCGAACTTTTCGACCAATGCCCAGAAGCGGAGCCGATGCCTGGAGCCTACAGTCTGCTGAAGAAGGTGAAGGGAAGTGGCATCACACCGATGGTGGTGACCGGTTCCGGTCAGCGCATCTTGCTGAAACGGTTGCAGAAGAACTTTCCCTACATCTTCCGTCAGGAACTGATGGTGACAGCATTCGACGTAAAGAAAGGCAAACCCGACCCAGAGCCATATCTCATGGGGCTGGAGAAAGGAGGGTGTTTCCTTTCAAACTCAACAGAAGGAACACTGAAAGCCAACGAGTCCATCGTGATTGAAAATGCCCCACTGGGTGTGGAGGCAGGTGTGGCAGCTGGTGTGTTCACCATAGCAGTGAACACAGGTCCCCTTCCTGACGAGACGCTCTATGAGGCTGGAGCCAACCTGCTGTTCCCTTCCATGCAGGCACTCTGCGACCAATGGGAGGAACTCCTCGGAGCACTGCAGAAAACTACGACGATGTAACAACACAACTATAGATAAGGAGAGACGCACCGACAAGAGAGAGGTGGGTCTCCCCTTTCTTCCAAAGGAAACGCCCCT
>OMUD01000247.1 GCA_900314125.1 uncultured Prevotellaceae bacterium
ATATTTTACTTTTTATATTGTTCGTAGCGTTTGTTGAGGGCTGTGATCACCTCATCGGTCACATCATAGGATGGTTTGCTGTAAAGAACGCTTCCTGAGGCTTTTGATTTGCCGAAAATGAAATCGTAACCTTTCTCCTCTCCATAGAGTGAAAGGAAATGTTCGATTGTGTCATTGATGGCTTGGCTGTGCTCAAGAAGAAGATTCTGGTATTCTTCGCTCAATTTTGCTGCTTCTGCCTGGTAGTCTCCGCTTAATTTGGCTTCAGTCTCCTGGAGGTCCTGTTGCATTTTTGCCAATGCGTTTTGCTCTTTTTCATACTGAGCCTGGTTTGTTATCTTGTTAGATTGGAAGTCGCTCTGGAATTTTGCTGCGCGTGTCTGGAATGCACTGGCTTTTGCCTTCAAAGAGGACTGGGCGCTTGCTTCTTTGGCTTTCAGTGCGGTTTGGGCGGCACTTTCTTTTGCTTTCAACATGGCTTCCACATCCTTGCTGAATTTATAGTTGGAATTGATGGAGTCCATGTCGATATAGGCAATTTTCAATTCTTTGGACTCTTTCACGGGAGTTTTTATCTCTTTGTCAACTCCAGATACTTCTTTGCCTTTGTTGTCAGCTCCTTCACCACATGAACTGATGAGGCCTGTTGTTAAAAGAGCGGCTAAACTCAATGCCGCCAAAAATAATTTCTTCATTTTTTGTATTGTTGTTTGTTTTTGATTTTTCTATGTATGTTCACATATAGTAGGCTTCCTGTGACGCATTTCAAAATCTTGACTTTGTATGCAGTTGATGCCTCTGCGTCTCATCTCTTTGCTGGAGGATATGTGGGTCTGAGGGAACCTGCCATTTTTCTTGATTAGAATTTTTATGCAGAGCATTGCCATGCATAACAACAGGATAACCGCGCTGATAATGATTAGTTTTATCATTTGTTCTGAATAAACTTAATTTGAAATTGCAAATTTACAATAAAATTATGATAAAAGGAAAAAACATGTTGTTTTTTTAATTTCTACACTTAATTTATATCTGGATTCATTTATATTTATTAACTTTACAAAAAATAAATCCATTTAATTATGAAACCAGAAAAAGTATTTGAGTTTTTCAAGCAGATTAATGCTGTGCCAAGACCATCTAAGAAGGAAGAGAAGATGATGGCGTATTTAAAAGAGGTTGCAGAAAAATACAACCTTGATTATAAGGAAGATGATGCTGGAAATGTTCTGATAAGTGTACCCGCATCTCCAGGTTGTGAGAACAAACCTGGGGTGATTCTCCAAGGACACATGGACATGGTGTGTGAGAAGGAGAAATCATTGGATTTCGATTTCGACACCCAGCCTATTCAAACCTATGTTGAAGGCGACTGGATGAAAGCCAAAGGAACAACTTTGGGCGCTGATGATGGAATAGGAGTGGCTATGGCTCTGGCCTTGGCCATCGACCCTGATGTAAAGCATGGACCAATGGAATGCCTCTTCACAAAAGATGAAGAATCGGGAATGACTGGAGCTTTCGGATTGAAACCTGGATTTCTGAAAGGAAAATATCTTATCAATCTCGATTCTGAAGACGAAGGCGAGTTCTTTATTGGATGTGCTGGTGGTGAAAACACCAATGCTTCTTTTGTATATGACACACTTCCTCTTGAAAATGGTTACATACCAATTTCTGTTGAGATTGACAACTTGTCTGGGGGACATTCTGGAGATGAAATCAATAAGAAAAGAGCCAATGCCATAAAATTGCTTTCTCGTTTCTTGTATCTTACGTGGAGCAAATATGATGCGAAGCTTATTACGATATCTGGAGGAAAATTGCATAATGCCATTCCGCGTTTTGCCGAGGCTGTCATAGCAGTCCCATTTGAAAAGAAAGAGCAATTGCGTGTTGATTTTAATGTGTTTGCTGCGCAAGTGGAAGACGAATATCATGTTCAGGAAAAGAACATGCGCTTTTCCATGACTTCTTATCATGATGAGGCCAAGGATTATATTCAGCCAGATGTCGCATGGAGGCTGGTATCCTGTCTGCAGTCGTTGCATAATGGAATACTCGAGATGAATCAGGACATTGACGGACTTGTGGAAACCAGCTCCAACCTTGCTGCCGTGAAACAGGAAGGTCAAGAAATAAAAGTCTTAGTCAGTCAGAGGAGTTCTTCTGAAAGCGGTCTTGACAATATCAGCAACACCATTGCGGCTGCTTTCAAACTTGCTGGTGCCAATGTGGTCTTTTCTGACCGCTATCCAGGATGGAAACCAAATCCAAACACAACTATTTTAAATGTTTCTGTTGAAGCTTATAAAGAACTGTTTGGCAAGTCTCCTGTCGTTAGGGCCATTCATGCTGGACTGGAGTGTGGCTTGTTCTCTACTAAATATCCAGATGTTGAAATGATAAGTTTCGGTCCAACTCTTCGTGATGTGCACTCGCCTAAAGAACGTCTCTTGATTCCTACTGTTGAAATGACTTGGGATTTGTTGGTTAAGGTGGTTGAAAAATTAAGTTGATGGCTATATTTCCTTTTTATTTGTTAAACTATTGTAAAATATTCTTGTCATAATGATAAAGATTCATATATTTGCAAATAATTTATCAATAAAAAACCTATAATTATGAAAAAGTTAATTTTTGTTCTCTCGATGATCAGTGCGTTTTCTGTGAATGTGGATGCTCAGTCATTATATAAGACAGTGAGGGACGGAGCGACTAAAATCGTAAATAATCCCAATTCTTCACAAGCTAATATTGACATAGCGCAATTCGAAATCACCGCTTTGAACTATTTGGTTGCTCAGGTGACTAAACGAGGTTTGGCTAAGAGTGAGTATTTCTACGATTCACAGGCGGTCAACATGAAATCTTTTGTTGACGACTGTAGGTATTACGCTTTGAAGGGAAGCAAAATATCTGCCGCAAAGAGAAAGCAGGCTGTAGAGTGCTTTAAAAATGCTTCTCTCAACAATCCTCTCTTTAATGACGCGGATAAAAAATCAACTCAGGTATATATGAGAGATGCCAACACAGAAACTCCATTCTCACTGGATACAGATTGGGAAAAGGCTTATGATGAGGCAACAAAAAAGATTAAATATATTATCAAATAATAACTTGATGATAGGTTGAAATTCCTTAATGTTCAGGCTATTTTGCCTGAACATTTTTTTTGACATAAAGAAATTCTCAAATAAAATAATCAACACCTTAATTGATTAATATATAGTTTGTTGTGAAAGTTATCAACACCTTTGTTCATAATTGTGTTTATATCTTTGCGTAAATAAACGGCATTTTATATTACTTTTATACTAATTTTGCAAAATCATAAGAATAACCATGGCAGACAGACGATATCCCAACAGCGGCAAGAAGAATAACGACAACAGGCAATTGATGGAGATTGGTAAGGTGCAGCCGCAGGCTTTGGATTTTGAGGCTGCTGTCATTGGTGCATGCCTGATTGAGCAAGATGCTTTTGGTGTGGTGTCCGACATCTTAAAACCAGAGTCTTTTTACGACACCAAACACCAGATTATATTTGCTGCTATCAGAAAACTAGCTGCAGAAGACAAGCCTATCGACTTGCTTACCGTTACGGAGCAGTTGAAAGTCGAGGGTAATCTTGATAAGGTTGGTGGACCTTACTATATAGCTGAGTTATCTCAGAAAATCCTTTCATCTGCTCACATTGAGTACCATGCAAATATCATTGCAGGTAAGGCTTTGGCCAGACAGCTGATTGCATATACAAGTGAAATCAGAGACTTGGCTTTTGATGATGGTCAGGATATGTCCGAACTGATGCAGAAAGCGGAGGGCAAACTCTTCGAACTTTCGCAGCAGAATATGAAGAAAGAATTCACTCAGATTGACCCGGTCATTGATGAAGCATACAAATTGTTGCATGAAGCATCAAAAAGAGAAGATGGATTATCGGGTTTGAGCAGTGGATTCGCTGCATTGGACAAGGTTACAAGTGGATGGCAAAAATCTGATTTAATTGTCATTGCTGCAAGGCCGGCCATGGGAAAAACGGCGTTCGTGTTGTCAATGTGCAGGAACATCGCTATCAACAACAGGGTACCAGTGGCTATGTTCTCCTTGGAAATGTCGAATGTGCAGTTGGTGAACCGTTTGATCGTCAATGTTTGTGAAATTACTGGTGACAAGATTAAAAGCGGTCAGTTGCAGAAACATGAATGGAATCAGCTGGATTACAAGATAAAGGATTTGTATAACGCACCATTGTATGTTGATGACACCCCATCGCTCTCGGTGTTTGAGCTGAGAACTAAAGCAAGAAGGCTGGTGAGGGAATATGGAGTGCAGATCATCATCATTGACTACCTTCAGCTGATGAACGCATCTGGCATGTCGTATAATTCCAGGCAAGAGGAAGTGTCCACGATATCACGCTCTTTGAAAGGACTGGCAAAGGAGTTGAACATTCCTATCATAGCACTCTCGCAGCTGAACCGAAGTGTGGAAAACCGAGTTGGAGCTGATGCGAACGACACGAACAGCAAAAGACCGCAATTGTCCGACTTGCGTGAATCTGGAGCCATCGAGCAGGATGCTGATATGGTGTGTTTCATACATCGTCCGGAGTATTATAAGATTTATAAAGATCAATATGGTCGCGACACTCATGGGGTGGCTGAAATCATCATTGCCAAGCACAGAAATGGTGAGGTGAAAGATGTGAGGCTGAAGTTCCAAGGTGAATATGCCAGGTTTTCGGATTGGTATTCGGAGGAAGAAATGCCACCGCTGCCAGAGGATGACGGGTTGACGAGACCATCGAAGGTGAATTCGATTAATAAGGACAATGCAGATCCAGGATTTTCATCGATAACAGCTGATATGGCTCCTGCTGATTTGGGGCCTGATGGCGATATTCCGCCGTTTTAATTTGAATAACTTTTGGAAAATATATAAGAAAAGGATAACGTAAGGACTGAATGAATGTTATTTTACGCTTGTAGTCGTACGAGCGGGAGACGCCTCGAAACCGGGGCGTCTTTTTTCTTTACGCTTTATTCTATAAAAATGAATTCTAATTTATTGAGTATTTCATTTTATTTTTGTAATTTTGACAAAAAATAAGGCAATATAATTCCCTGCATTTAATAATGGGCTAATAAATAGTGAGATATGATTCTATACCCCAATGCGAAAATCAATATTGGATTGAATGTGGTTGAGAAGAGGGCTGATGGTTACCATAACCTGGAAACGGTATTCTATCCCATCAATCTTCTGGATGCTTTGGAAATTACCACTGATGAACATCAGGCTGATTCTGTCAAGCTGAAAGTCAGTGGAGAGGCTATTGCTGGCAGGCCAAGCGACAACTTGGTTATGAAAGCTTGCAATCTCATGAGGTCGATGTTTCCAGAGAAGATTGAACGCTTGTCCGTTCACTTGCACAAACATATCCCTACAGGAGCAGGGTTAGGTGGCGGTTCTTCTGATGCCGCTTTTACCATTAAGGCCCTGAATGAGAAATTCAGCCTTGGAATGTCTGTGGATCAAATGGAGCAACTGTCGGCGCAATTGGGCGCTGATTGTCCGTTTTTTATCAAAAATCAACCCGTCTTTGCTGAAGGTATTGGGGATATCTTTACTGATATAGACATTGTATTGAAAGGAAAAACACTGGTACTGGTAAAACCAGACATAAGTGTTTCGACAGCAGATGCATATAGCTTAGTGTCGCCACACAAACCTCAGCAATCGTTGAGAGAATCGCTCAGGCTCCCGGTTGAGGAATGGAAGAACCATGTTGTAAATGATTTTGAATCCAGTGTGTTCAAGAAATTTCCCGAAATAGCTGCGATTAAAGACCGTCTTTATGATTTGGGGGCTCTTTATGCCTCTATGTCAGGTAGTGGATCAGCTGTTTATGGTATATTCAATCAACCTGTTCAGTATGTTGATGAAGTCTTTGCCGGTTATTTCTGCCGTCAAAGAGAATTGGACGTCTAATTTTCAAGCATTACCTTTATGTCACCAAAAGAAGAAATAGAACAGCTCCGTTCTGAATTGCATCAACATAATTATAATTATTATGTTTTGAATCAGCCTACGATTTCAGATTTTGAATTTGACCAATTGATGAGGAAACTTCAAGATCTTGAGATGTTCTTCCCACAATATTATGACCCCAACTCACCAACACAAAGAGTGGGAAGTGATATTAGCCAATCGTTCTCTCAAGTCAAACATAAATATCCAATGCTTTCTCTTGCAAACACCTACAATATGGGGGAGGTGAAGGATTTTTTTCAGAGAGTTAAAAATGGTTTGGAGGGCGAAGAATTTGAGATCGTTGCAGAAATGAAATATGACGGGCTGAGCATTTCACTTACATACGTGGATGGCAGTCTTGTGCGGGCGGTCACAAGAGGAGATGGTGAAAAAGGCGATGATGTGACAGCCAATGTCAGAACTATCAGAAGCATCCCACTCCAGCTGAATCAAAATGCTGGATATCCTCATGAATTTGAGATTAGGGGTGAGATCCTTATGCCTTGGGTCTCCTTTGAGAAGTTGAATAAAGAACGGGAGGCTAATGAGGAACCTCTATTTGCCAACCCGAGGAATGCTGCATCAGGAACACTGAAGTCTCAGAAGTCAGAACTTGTGGCACATAGGCAGCTGGATGCTTATCTATATTATTTGCTTGGAGATGAAATCCCGCAAGACGGAACGCATTACGGCAATTTGCTTCTTGCCCAGAAATGGGGATTTAAAATCTCTCAAGGGATGAAGTTGTGCAAGACGTTGGCGGATATTGAGGAGTTTATCAATTATTGGGATGTGGAACGTAAGAATCTGCCTGTTGCCACTGATGGTATCGTGCTCAAAGTGAATTCTTTGCGGCAACAACGTCATTTGGGATTTACTGCAAAATCTCCAAGGTGGGCCATTGCCTACAAGTTTCAAGCAGAACGTGCATGTACGCGTCTGAATGAGGTGACTTATCAAGTTGGCAGGACTGGTGCCATTACTCCTGTGGCCAACATGGATCCAGTGCAGCTTTCGGGAACTGTTGTGCGAAGGGCATCGCTTCACAATGCTGATATCATCGCACAGCTCGACCTGCATATAGGTGATATGGTTTATGTGGAAAAGGGAGGTGAGATTATTCCGAAAGTTGTGGGTGTGGATAAGTCTCAGCGAAAAGAGGGAATGCAACCGGTCGTCTTTATCTCCAAATGTCCTGAATGCGGTGCTGACCTTGTTCGTGTTGAAGGCGAGGCGGCTTATTATTGTCCGAATGAAAATCATTGCCCACCACAGATAAAAGGAAGGATTGAGCACTTTATTTCCCGTAAAGCCATGAATATAGAAAGTCTTGGCCCTGAAACCGTTAATGATTATTATCAAAGAGGAATTATCTGCAATATTGCAGATCTCTATGATATTAAAGTACAAGATATTGACGGCGCTATGGGAACAAGGACTAAATCTGCTAAAAAAGTGGTGGATGGAATTCGAAATACTGTCAATGTGCCGTTCGAACGGGTTGTGTTTGCTTTGGGCATACGTTTTGTAGGAGAGTCAACTGCAAAGTTGCTTGCCCGTCGGTTTAAGTCTATGAAATCATTGATGGAGGCTGGTATGGATGATTTGCTCGAGGTCGAGGGGGTTGGTTCTGTTATTGCTAACAGTGTGATTTCTTTCTTTAAATCTGAAGAGAATCTGGCTGTGATTAAACGTCTTGAAGAACATGGGGTTCAGATGGAATTGGAAGAAACGTCGGCAGGAACTACTACTACCAAACTTTCTGGCAAATCTGTTGTTGTCAGTGGTGTGTTTACCCAGCATTCAAGAGATGAATATAAGCTGCTCATTGAACAGAATGGCGGAAAGAATGTCGGCAGTATTTCTTCAAAGACATCTTTTGTTCTTGCAGGCGATAATATGGGGCCATCCAAGTTGGAAAAAGCCCAGAAACTGAACATACCAATTATTAATGAGGCAGAATTTTTAAAAATGATAGAATAAATTATTTGTTATGAAAAGTATTTCGTTTTTTTTGATGGCAGCTTGCTGCTTTTTGTTTACGTTGGGCTCATGCACCGATGATGATGATTCACACGCTGAAGCCACAGTATCTTTTATGGGTATGCTGACGGATTTAGAGTTTTCTATTCCGTCTGAGACGGATGAAACTGATGCTGGTTCTACTGTTCCTCAGTCGGAGGTTGAAAAAGAAGCTGATACGGACAAACTGAATTACGGTGAGATGATAAGTGCTGTGTTTGAGAAACTGGAACTTATAGGACCGAGTTCTTTGATCACTGAAAGCGCAAAAATCACAGGCTCTTCAAGCTCATTGGGACTTGCACAGCTGCAATGCGTTCAGCAGATGCAGAAAAAAGTTCAAGCCAAAATTGATGCTGTGTCACTGAGTGGCATCAAGGATCTTTTGTTTTCTCTTTATGAGGAACAGTTTGAAACAGCCAACATTTTGTCTGCCAACGATATACCAGTTGAATCTATTACCCCGGAATTTACTTACATTGGTTCGTCGGTTGACGGTGGATTTGTTTTCAAACCAACATTCAAATAACTTAGCTTGCTGAGGGGCTAGAGCTTATTCGATGATGCCCTTTAATATCGTATTGTTGGCATTGTTATTTGCTAATTGTGATAGTCTGACATTCGTGGTAACGCCATTCGGTGTTACCACGGAATTTATTTATTAATTTAATTTATTTTATTATGAAACAAAAACAAATGAAGTTGAAGGCTGACGTCATTATATGGCAGCATTTCAGTAGGAAAGGGGATGCGATTTTCCGCTCTCTCGGCCGGGAAATCATCATCTCGACACTTTCTGTAGCAACACTGACATTTGCCGCTCCATTGGACGCTCATGCTCAGACTGTGACTGGTCATCTGCAATCGCAGGAATCAGTACAGGAAGACACGTTGCCTGTGTTGGAGGTTACGGCCACACGTTTGCCGTTGCCAATGGAACAGGCTGCACGTGTCGTTAACGTGATTTCAAGAGAAGAAATCCAATCGCTGCCCGTACAATCTGTTAATGATGTTTTGAAGTATGCATCGACAGTGGATGTCCGTCAAAGAGGTGCTTTCGGAATCCAAACAGATTTGAGTATTAATGGCGGAACGCATGACCAAATTGTCATTTTACTTAACGGAGTGAATATTTCTTCTCCTCACACAGGTCATTTGGCAGCTGACTTTCCTGTGTCAGTAGATGAGATTGAGAGAATCGAGGTGTTGGAAGGGGCTGCAAGCCGTGTTTATGGAACGAGTGCTTTTTCTGGGGCAATTAATATCATTACAAGAAAAAACACTTATAATCGTTCTCAAAATTCAAAAAAAACTAATTTGAATTGCGCTGTAAAACTTGATTTTGGTAGTTTTGGTACAATCGGCGCGGAGGGTAATATCCGTCAAGGCGGTTCAAACTACTATAACAATGTTTCTGTTGGTTATAAAAGAAGCGACGGTGGAACTGACAATTCTGAATTCAGCAGATTCAATGCCTTTTACAGTGGTGGTTGGGAACAGGAGTGGTTTGATGTGGATTGGCAATTGGGTGGGAGTGCCCAGAATTATGGAGCAAACACCTTCTACTCAGGACGTTATCCCAACCAGTATGAACAGAACCGGAGATATATTGGTTCTGTCAGTATGAAGACAAAGGGCAAGGTGTCCATAAGGCCTACAGCATATTGGATAAGATCGCTTGACCATTATCAATTAATTAAAGATACCAATATCGGTGAGAATTACCATCTTACGGATGTTTATGGATTATCCGTGAATGCTTCTACTGATTGGTTGGGGGGAACTTCATTGATTGGTGCGGATATCCGAAACGAGGGGATATTGTCCACTGCATTAGGGAAACCGTTGCAGGAAAGTGAATATGTGAAAATTCATGGTCATTCTGGATATTATAAAAAAAGCGACAATCGCACCAACATCACTTATTTTCTGGAGCATGACATAAT
>OMUD01000246.1 GCA_900314125.1 uncultured Prevotellaceae bacterium
GAGACAGCGGTGTGGTTGAGCACCATGTATATAGGCGTTCGAAACTCCCTGAGCGTTTTTTGCGCTGCCTGACAGCTACAGAAGACTGATAATTATAATTAGGAATAATTTTAATAATTAGGAATTAGGAATACTTTTAATAATTAGGAATTAGGAATAATTTTAATAATTAGGAATTAGGAATTAGGAATTAGGAATACTTTTAATAATTAGGAATTAGGAATTTTTGCCATCCGGACGGCTTGAGCAGTATTTGCAGCCAAGAGGAATAGAAGACATTATAATTTAGTTCCAAGACAACATGAAAAGAGCATTACTTATGCTGGCAGTTTTTGCCAGCACAGCCCTTACTATATCCTTACGAGCCCAGGAAGAGGGTAAGAAAGAGCGGAAAATATCGCTCTGGGGTCACATCAAAGACAATGTGACAAGAATCGGAATAGGCGATGTTTTTGTCACCTTGATGACTTCCGACAGCGTGGTGGTAGATACGATGCACGTGGAAGGGTGGAACAGTGTGGACGGAGGGACTAAATTTGATGCCACCTACCGGTTCAGGATTCCCGCCAAGCCAGCTAAATACATCATCCGTGCAGAGCACCCTGAATACGAAACACTTGACATCAATTATGAAGTCAAACACGTGGCCCGTAACACATATTTCGATGCCCCTTGGCATCTGATGAAAAAGAAACCCACACAGGCAGAGATGATGGAGCGTATGCTCAACGGTGTGACCATCCGTGCCACCAAGGTTAAGATGGTTGTCAAGGGCGACACCATCGTATATAACGCCGACGCCTTCAATCTGCCCGAAGGCTCGATGCTCGACGCGTTAATCCGCCAACTCGACGGCGTGGAGCTGAAGGATGACGGCCGGATTCTGGTGAACGGCGAGCAGATAGACGAACTGCTGCTCAACGGTAAAGACTTTTTCAAAGACAACAAGAGGATGCTGCTCGACAACCTGCCATCCTATACAGTGAAGAACGTGCAAGTTCATCACAAATCGACTGACCGCAGCGAATGGTTGGGCCGAGACGACGAGAAGAAACTCTACGTGATGGACGTTGTGCTGAAACGCGAATATGCCCAAGGGTGGCTTGCCAACGCAGAGCTGGCAGGCGGTACACCATTCGGTGAGCATGACGTAGAGGGTAACCGGTTTGATGATCGCTATCTGGCCCGCTTATTCGCCCTCCGCTATACCGACAACTCCCGACTCACCTTCTTTGCCAACACAAACAACGTGAATGAGAGCCGACGTCCAGGACAAAACGGAGAGTGGAGTCCGTCGAACCAGCCACAAGGACAGCGCAGCACGCGAAATGCCGGGTTCGAGCTGCTGATAGACGACAAGGACAAACGCTGGAAAGAGAACGCCCAGATGGATTTCGCATGGAACAAGAACCGCGACGTGACCCTCACGAGCACTGAACAATTTTTCGCGTCGTCGAGCAGCACCTATTCGCGACTGATGAACAGTTCGGTCAGCCACGACATGCGTTTCGGCATCGTCAACAGGTTCGAGCTGAAGAAACCCTTCTGGCTGGGTGCCGAGCTGCGGTTCGGCCATTATGACAATGACAGTCACGGAGGGAGCCGGTATGCCAACATGCTCACAGACCCTGAATTCTTCGGCTCAGCCAAGCAAGTGCTTGACGCAACGTTTTCCACCTCACTCAATCCCGACCTTCAATCAGCACTTGTGAACAGAAGCCGCACGCGAAGCCAGAGCGATGGAAACGGCATCAATTCCTCCATGTCGATCAACGTCACCCACAAACTCCCTTCAGGCGATGACATCGGTTTCGACATCTTAGGCAGCCTCAACACCCATCACTCATACGGCTACGAAAATCAGGCCGTGGACTACTACCGCATTGGTCAGCCCCGCACCCTGAGCAACCGCTATACCCATTCTCCCAACAACTCCTCCACTTTCACCATTGGTCCATTCTACGAAATCACGTGGCTCAACGGATGGTCGTTGAGAGGAGCTTACGGCTACAACCGAAACTACGAGCACCAAACCCGCGATGACTACCGACTGGACCGCCTTCCCCACTGGGAAGACGACACCTGGCATCAGTTCGGCACCCTGCCTTCGAGCCGTGACTCACTGTTGCTGGCATTTGACGCCAACAACTCCTACGAGCGAAGAAAGACAAACGAGAAGCACATCTTCTCCTTCCAAACCAAATACACGAAAGATGAAGGCGGCACATACCACTATGTGAGGCTACAAGCGCCTTTCAACTTCCTGAACGAACGTCTTGAATACAGAAGCGAGGCCATGAATACCGACCTTCAGCAGAAGAAGTTCACCTTCACCCCATCTATATTCTGCTACCTGGCTTGGAACAACTGGGAAAAATACGTGAGTTTCGACTATTCAATCTCGATGACGATGCCCGACCTCTACAACATGGTAGATGTGAAAAACGACGCCAATCCACTCACTGTCCGTCTCGGCAATCCGAACCTGAAAATGCGCACCGACCATCTGATGCAGACCAGTTACACCCGCCGGTGGAAGCAGCACAACACCTCATTCACTTTCGGAGGTGGTCTGCGCTTCTTCCTCAATCAGTTGTCGCAAGGCTACACCTACAACACCCAGAGCGGTGTCTATACCTATATGCCTCAAAACGTGGACGGCAACTGGCAGACATACTTTTTCAGTTCTTTCGGCATTCAGCCCGACAAGGAGAAGCGTCTGACCATCAACAACTATATTCATGGAGACTACTCTCGGAATGTGGATTACGCCATGGCCACAAACGCCGTAGTTTCAGAGATGCCAGAAGTGAAGACCTCTCTCTCCCATGTGAACAACTGGTATCTCGAAGACCTCCTTACAGTCAACTACCGCTACAACGACCTCTATCTTGGAGCTCAGACGTATGGAGAATACCGCCATGCGAACAATCGGGAACGAACGATCG
>OMUD01000244.1 GCA_900314125.1 uncultured Prevotellaceae bacterium
AACAGGAAGATCAGAAGCCGCTTGCCCGTGTGATACGTTCTGTGTTCGAGGAATATGGAGCACCATTGGTGAACACCGTCTATGATGATTCCCGCACATGGCATATATGGGAATCCTTGCAGGGTGTGAATGCCGGATATTGGGTCATCAACGAAGATAGTGAGGTGATGGGGGGCTGTGGTTTCTATCCAACAGAGGGCTTGCCTGAAGGATATGTAGAACTGGTAAAATTCTATCTTTCCCCGAAAGTTCGTGGGAAAGGGTATGGCTCAAAACTTTTCTCACTGGTCATCAATGAAGCACGGAAAGCAGGCTATACACATCTCTACATTGAGTCTTTCCCGGAGTTTGCCGATGCAGTGAAGATGTATGCCCGTCATGGTTTTGTGAAACTGCCTTCTCGCCTTGGTCATTCAGGCCATACGGCAACTACAATTCACATGGTATTATCTCTATGACAAACTTCGAAACATTATCTAAATTTGATAATGTTGCTTGATTTGCCATAATCTCGATGTTTTTTATTTCCCTACTGTAGATTTCTCTGACTTAGACTAGAAAAAGTTGTCACTTTCGGAGGCAAAAAGAAGTGACAATTAAGCACAAGACAAGAACAGAACGCGTGTATAATGAAGCCACTGGTTGGTATGAGTGGGAAAATGCTGGTTCTTAGGGAAAAGTTTGTATCTTTACACACGATTCTGAACGAGAAGGACGTAACCAAGTCTGTGAAACTGCCGCGAAAGGGTTAACCCTTTCAGTTGTAAGAGCAAAATGCAGACAACCTGTTCAGCCTAACTGGCAACCAATATCGTTATAAGAATCAAAAGAAGTAAACACTTTTAGTGAGATAATAATTATTGTAATAACCAGTTAAGTTTAACTCTCCAAAAAGTGACAACCTTTTTCAGTTGAGGTCATAGGATTTGACACATTCGCTTGAAAAAATGCTTTAAAAAATATGATATTCGTTGGGAAAAGTGCGTTGGAATGATGATTATTCGTTGGAAAAAGTGTATTTTTGCAGCGCAAAACGTTTTAAAATATGCTGTAAAAGATAATAGAAGACGCTTTTCCCCTATGGAAAGGCTGAAACGTTGCTATTTCCAAAAGGATTCTGGATTGGAATTAGTTTTTCTTGTGCGAATGTACGGAGAGTGTGTTTCACTTGAAGTCAAGGCAAAGTCAAGAAAGGCTAAAAGTGCAAGAACTGTTTAGCCCCCAGATAAGTATCATTATCATGTTAAAACAGATTGTAAAGTTCGGTGATTACTATATAGACAGGGATGGGCATTTGTTAACTCTCCCCAGCTATATGCAGTTCCTGCTGAACTTGCAACCAGAAGAAATCGTGCTTGAACCGATGGACATTGACGAAATTAACCGTATGGCATCAGAGTTCCTGGGACAATAGTTATTCGAGATTCATCAAGGAAACTCATGGATTTGCAAATAATCTGCAAATTTTTGAGTTTCTCTTTTGATTTACAGAAAATTCTATATGAAAGAGACTATAGATATTGGCGGGCGTCAGTGCTTGCTGTATAACGAAGGCGAGAAGCCAAAAGTATTGCTCATCCAGACACTGGGCGCGCAGGAATGTGGTAGCATCGATAACGAAGTGGCCATGATTAGTGAGGCCACGGGTACACCGTTTGTCATGGCTGCATTTCTCATTGGCGACTGGGAAGCGGAACTCACGCCTTGGCACGACCCAGCAGTATCGAAACGTCTGGCCGTGGGTGAAAATGCCTTCAACACGTTGGACTATGTTTCCGGCAACCTTATTCCTTATCTGAAAGAGCGATTCGGTCTTCTGCCGGTCGTTCTGGGTGGCTATTCTTTGGGAGGGCTTTTCTCACGTTGGGCTGCATCGAAAGCAGATTGCTTCGAGGCTGTGGCAGCCGTCTCACCATCGTTGTGGATAGATGCGTGGTGTGGATTCTCGGATGCTCATGCCGTCTATGCGCGTTACGTCTATCTCAGTCTTGGCGACCGTGAGGAGCATACCCGTAACAAGGCTATTGCCCAGGTGGGCAATAACATCCGCTGGGAGCATGAGCATCTGAAGCAGACGCTCGGCTCCGACAACACGACGCTGGAATGGAACACGGGAAGCCACTTCGTGGATGGAGCCAGCCGCACCGCCAAAGGTTTTGCGTGGTGTGTTGAAAAAATTATGAATAGTAAATATAAGTAATGGCTTGGACAAGAAAAAGTTGTCACGTTAGTGGACAAAAAGAAAGTGACAACTTTTTCCAGTCTAAATCTGTATTGTAAATCTTTTTAGTAATGATAAAAAATAAGTTGCCTCAGTTTGTTCATATTTTGGAGATGTTTTTGTTTGTTTTCGAGGGAGTGATGCGGGCATCATGACTGAGAAAAGAAGCAAAAACAGCCCGAAAGATGAAAGGATTACAAACAATATGGACATGTCAAAATGAGGCAAGTTATTTTTTCATCGTTACTTATTTCGGTTGGAGACTTAAACGGTATTCGCTTGGCGACCGCCCAAGATGCTTTTTACAGTAACGACTGAAATAGGATAGGGTGGTGAAATTCATCATATCGGCTATCTGAGTGAGCGATAAGCGTTCGTCATTCAGATAGTCTTTTAATATGGGGATGGTGTGACGGTCGATGTACGAGGTGACACTATGGCCTGTCACACGCTTGATGGTGGCTGAGAGGTATTTGGGCGACACGTTCAGCCGGGAAGCATAATAACTCACATCGCGCTCTGTGCGGCTGATGCCTGTGGCAAGCAATGCCATCAGCTGTTTCACGATATAGGCGGTGCGGTCAGTATGTGGTGCTGTGGATTCTCGTTGGGTGTGGGCTTCAAAGATGTCGTACATCATCGTCAGGCAGAGACTGCCCATCAGCTCTTGATGGAACTGCAAGTGGCAGTCATTCATGCGGTCACGCAGACGATGGAAGTCTGACTGAAGATTCTGTGCTTGTTCTTCTGTCAGTTTAATGATGGGATCTTGATTCAATGAGATACTGCCACCAATGCTGTAGTTGTTCGACGGCAACAGGTTCTGCAAAAACTTATAGTCGGCTGCAAACCACTCCACCTTTAAGTCGGCATGTGCAGCAAGGTTGCTGACACGATGGGGCATCGGTATCACCACTAAGTCGTTTTTTGCAATATGATAGCAGTGCTCGTTGAACACAAAACTTCCCTCACCTCCTAAACAAAGCAAATGCAGGCAGGTGTGACTCAACTCAAGGGAATTCATACCGTAGAAGTCGGTGGAATACATAAAATCAGCTTTCATGGCTGCGAAATTATGCATTTTTTTTGAAAGAAAAGAACAATTAGTGCAAAAAGTGAAAATTGTGACGTTAATTGTGAAACAAATATGTTGGGGAATCACTGTATCTTTGCATTGTAAATTAAAACCAATAACAACAATGAATATAAAAAGTATCATCACAGCTGCTTTGGCATTGCTCGTTTCAACAGCATGCAGCGGTGGCACCAAACAAGAAAAAGTTATGGCAAATGACGGAAAAACATTGGTAGTGTACTTCTCGCATGCGGGAGACAACTACGCTGTAGGAAACATCGAGGTTGGCAACACGAAGATTGTGGCTGACTACATTACGGAACTGACTGGTGCTGAGCAGTTCGAGATTGTCACGCATAAGTACGATGGCATGGCTTATACACCACTTATCAATCTGGCTAAGGAAGAGGCTGGGAATGGTGAACTGCCCGAGTATGAGGGTGATGTTGATTTGAAAGAATACGACACCGTGTTCATCGGGGGACCCGTTTGGTGGGGAACCTACCCACAGGTGATGTTCACCTTCTTCAAAAAGCATGCTGACGACCTGAAGGGTAAGACTGTCATCCCTTTCACCACGCACGAAGGTTCTGGACTGGCCAATTGTGTGGAAGATGTGAAGAAGGCCTTCCCAGGTGCCAATGTCCAGAAAGGTTTCAGTATCTATGGCCACGAGGTGCGCACAGGGAAAACAAAGGTGGAGAAGTGGATAAAAGGACTTGGTTATTAATAATATAATATAATATTTATGGAATATAACAAATTATACAATGGGGTTGAGATGCCCAAATTGGGCTACGGTGTGTTTCTCGTAAGCCCCGACGAGTGTGAACGTTGTGTGAGTGATGCTTTGAGTGTGGGCTATCGCCTTATTGACACG
>OMUD01000243.1 GCA_900314125.1 uncultured Prevotellaceae bacterium
AACTATTAACTAAAGTCTAACGTCTAACGTCTAAAGTCTAAACATGCTGTCTGAAAGAATCAAGAAACTGCGGGAGCAAAGTCTCAACGCAGTGAACAGAATCTCAGCCGAGAGGGCACTCCTCATCACTGAGTTTTATAAATCGGGTGTGGCGGCAGCTGAACCTGTGCCGGTTCAGAGAGCCTTGTCGTTCAAGTATATTCTTGAGCATAAGTTCATCTGCATCAACGAAGGTGAGCTGATTGTGGGAGAACGCGGACCGGCTCCGAAAGCCACGCCTACCTATCCAGAGATATGCATCCACACGCTCCAAGACCTGCAAATCCTCAACGACAGGAAGAAAGTGTCGTTCAAGTCAGATGAGCAGACGCGTGAGGCTTACCGCGACGTCATCATACCGTTCTGGAAAGGGCGGAGCAACCGCGACCGGATTTTCGCCGCACTTCCGCAGGAGTGGAAAGATGCCTACGCCGCAGGTATTTTCACTGAATTTCAGGAACAGCGGGCACCGGGACACACCGCTCTCGGAATCAAGATGTTCCGCACTGGAATGCTCGACCTGAAAGAGCGTATAGCGGAAAGCATCCAGTCGCTCGACCTTGCCAACGACCCCGAGGCGGTTGATAAGCGTGATGAGCTTAGGGCCATGGATATCGTCTGCGATGCCATCATCATGTATGCCGCACGCCATGCCGACAAATTGGAGGAATTGGCGGCGCAAGAAGCCGACCCTAAGCGGAAGGAGGAACTTCTGGAGATGGCACGTATCTGCCGGAAAGTGCCGGCTCACGCACCGGAGACCGTGCATGAGGCGCTCCAGCATTATTGGTTCATCCACCTCGGCGTGGTCACGGAACTCAACCCATGGGATTCCTTCAATCCGGGAAGGCTCGACCAAAGCCTCTATCCAATCTACAAGAAAGAAATGGAGCAGGGCACCACCACCAAAGAGCAGGTGTATGAAGTCCTACAGTCGTTCTGGGTGAAGTTCAACAACCATCCTTCGCCACCTAAAGTGGGAGTGACTGCGGAGGAGAGCAACACCTACACTGACTTCTGCCTCATCAACGTGGGCGGAGTGAAGGAAGACGGAAGCGACGGCGTCAACGAAATGTCCTACATCCTTCTCGATGTCATTCGTGAGATGAGGCTTTTGCAGCCGAGTTCCATGATTCAGGTGAGCAAGAAGAACCCAGACAAGTTCATCCGCAAGGCGGTGGATATCATCAAGACTGGATTCGGACAGCCGTCGGTGTTCAACACCGATGCGCTCGTGCAGGAGATGCTCCGTGCAGGAAAGGATGTGAAGGATGCCAGAAACGGTGGATGCTCAGGATGTGTGGAGACGGGCGCTTTCGGAACCGAGGCCTATATCCTCACCGGCTATTTCAACCTGCCGAAAATCCTGGAACTCACGCTCAACGACGGATTCGACAAGCGCACCAACATGCAGCTCGGACCTCACACTGGAAACCCTGTGGATTTCAAGTCGTATGATGAATTCTTTGAGGCTTACAAGAAGCAGGTGAGATATTTCATGGATATCAAGCTTGCGGGCAACAACATCATCGAGCGCGTGTTTATGAAGAACATGCCGGTGCCGTTCCTCTCTATCCTCATCGACGACTGCATCGCACGCGGAAAAGACTATATGTGCGGAGGTGCACGCTACAACAGCACATATATTCAGGGTGTGGGACTCGGGAGCATGACCGACATGCTCACCGCCATCAAGTATCAGGTATTCGACAAGAAGAACATCACCATGCAGACACTGCTCGATGCGCTGGCTGCCGACTTCAAAGGTTATGAGAAACTGCAGTACGACCTGATTTACAACACTCCGAAATATGGAAACGACGACGACTATGCCGATGAGCAGGAGGTGCAGGTGTTCAACATGTACTACGACGCTATCAACGGTCATAAATCACCACGTGGTGCCGACTACCGCGTGAACATGCTTCCTACCACCTGTCACGTCTATTTCGGCAGTGTCACCGGTGCCACGCCTGACGGACGCAATGCATGGAAAGTGCTTTCTGAAGGTATCTCTCCTGTGCAGGGTGCCGACACCAACGGACCGACTGCTGTCATCCGGTCGGCGGCGAAAATCGACCACATCAAGACGGGTGGAACACTGCTCAACCAGAAATTCACGCCGTCGCTCCTGCAGACAGAGGAGGGATGCATGAACGTGGTGCATCTCATCCGCTCTTATTTCCGCATGGACGGACACCACATCCAGTTCAATGTGGTCAATGCCGACACTTTGAGAGACGCACAGAAGCACCCGGAAAACTATCGTGACCTCATCGTGCGTGTGGCGGGCTACAGCGACTACTTCAACGACCTCGGAGAAGACCTCCAGAACGAAATCATCAACCGAACGGAACATACGTCGTTCTGATACCGTACCGAAACCAAACAAAAGCGGCATGAGTTATGTTCATGCCGCTTTTTTGTATGCTGGGAGGTGTGTAAGAGGATAAAGTGATGCTTATTCTTTGCCCTCCATAATCTTGTTCACCTCATCTTCCACATGCTGAAGTTTTCCTTTGCAGAATGCCACAAGCTGTTTTGCTTCTTTCAGGTTCTCCGCCAGCGAGTCGATGTCCATCTCGCCGCTTTCAATCTTTCTCACAATTTCTTCCAATCGCTTCATCGCGTCGGAATAGGTCAAGTCTTTCTTTATGCTGTTCATTGTTTTATGGTTTTGGCGTTAATAAAAAAATGATGCTATGCCAGATACACATCGTGAAGGATGGCGTCGGGGCTGACATCTAGCGGACGTGAAGGCGCTTCTTCCACGGGGCGCTCGTTCACCGTGGATGCAAAGCTGCCGTTGGCTACCGTGGTGATTACCCGGTCACCGGCATGTAGCAGATGCACGTCTGTCACGGCTTTTCCGTTCACCCGACTGATGCTGTAACCCAAGCGTAGCAGGCGCTCCGGACTGCTGCTCTCCACCTTGCTCTCCACCACTTCCAGATGGTTTTTGTGGCGGGTAAGCAATGCCGACACCTGATGGGCGATGCGCTCGTCGAGCAGCTGAACTCGGGCCATGGCTCCCACCTTGAAGGTCTGGAATGCTGAAACGATGGCGTTCAGGCGACGGTCGAGCAAGTGCGATTCCCGTTCCTTGCGCAGTTGAAATAGGGTGGGCAGGCGGTCGGTCACACGGTTCAGACGGTCTTTGGCATCATCGAGCAGTTCAGTGGTGAGCTGCCGTATGGCGGTCTCAAGCTCGGTCAGTTGCTGCAATTCGTTGTATTGGTGGGCGATCAGAAATTCTGCTGCGGCGGTCGGGGTTTTCACACGGGTGTGCGCCACCTCGTCTATCACGGAAGTGTCGCGCTCATGACCGATACCGGTGATGACAGGAAGCGGAAACTGCGCCACATATTCACCGAGGGCAAGTGAGTCGAAACCACTCAGGTCGGAGCTGGAACCGCCGCCACGGATAATCACCACGGCATCCCACTCCGAAAGCCGCTCATTGATCCGGTCGAGCGAGTGCATGATGCTTTGCTCCACGCCGTTGCCCTGCATGAGCGATTCAAACAACTCGGTGTGGAAACGCAGCCCGTATGGGTTGTGGGTGAGCTGGTTGCAGAAGTCTTGATAGCCGGCTGCACCCGACGATGAAATCACAGCGATGCGGTTCAGCAGACGAGGGAGGGGAAGGTTCTTGTTGTCGAAGAAGATGCCCTTGGCTTTCAAGGCTGCGATAATCTCCTGGCGTCTGCGGGCGATGGCGCCCAGCGTGTAGGTGGGGTCGATGTCAACCACGTTCAGCGAAAAGCCATACTTCTCGTGAAAAGTCACCTCCACCAGCGCCAGAACCTGCATGCCGTTTTTCAAGTCTTCGCCCGTAGCGCTGATGAAGCGTGAGCGGAGTGAGTGCCAGGTGCGCGACCATATCTGACCGCGGGCCTTGGCTATCGGCTCATTGCCGTTCGGGTCTTTCTCCACAAACTCCAGATAGCAGTGGCCACGGTCTTTCACGTCGCTCAGTTCGGCTCGGATCCAATAAGGACGGTCAAAACTGGTCTCTACCACTTCCCGAACCAGCTGGTTCAATTCATATAATGTAAGGGATTCCAAATTTATTT
>OMUD01000241.1 GCA_900314125.1 uncultured Prevotellaceae bacterium
GTCTCACCTTCGTATTTCACACTCTTCGTGTGCCACTCGTAGGAACCAATCAAATCCACTTTCATCGTCTCACCGTGACCGAAGGCATTGCGTTTGGCAAACGACACCTTGCCGTGGGGACCTACCTGGTCGTTGCTTTTCTGAGTGAAGCTGAACTCGGCTTCCACGTCAATGGGTTGATCCATCGTCAGGTTCAGGTTCACGTCGAGCACGTTGCAAGAGTCGGTCGTGTCGCATGGGGTGTAGTTCCATTGAATCTGCCGGAACATCTGCATGTTGCTGATGTTGCGGGTTGTCTCATCGAACAGTGATTTTTGGTACAGCTGTTTGGGCTCTATCTTGATGTTGCGTTTCAGCACATTGTGGCTGATGGGAAGGTCCTCACCCTGATACACGAACTTGATGTCGTCTTTCACCAAGCTGTCGTCGTAGGCAATCAGACGGCGCCGTTCTGCGCGGCGTACAGAGTCGGAGACGGTGCTGTCGCGGGGGGATGACTGGCGGTTGCCAGACTGGGGAATGTTTTTCCGTATGGCCACGCGAACACTCCCGATGTTCATCTGCTTTTGCGAGTGGATGGGAGCATCAGGGTGGGGACCCACTATCAGCTCCACCTCTTTGTCGTGACGGGTGGAGTCGGCGAAATAGCTGAGGTAGTCATCGCGGAAATAAAAGTAGCCGTTGTCGCGCATGTCGTTCACCAGGCGGCTCCGCTCCTCATCGAGGTTCACCACCGAGAATTGGTCACACTCATGCAGGTGGCGCTCATCGATATGAGCCTGCACGATACTGTCCTGACGGCCTTTGAAAAGGTATTTCACCGTGTGCAGCTTGTAGGGCTCGCCAAGGTGGATGTCGTATTTGATTTTTTGCTTGCGGGGGTCTTTCTGGTCAATCAGCTTGTAGTCCACGTAGCCGTTGAAATAGCCGTAGTTCTGGAGGGTGTTCGTGGCGATTTTGGTGCGCGTGGCGGGATTCACGGCATTCACCGTCACATATTCCGAACCGAAGGAGCGGTTCAGCCATTTGTCAAAACCTGTCGGATTTTTCAAGCCTTCAAAGCGGTCGTGAATCCAAAGACCGATGGGGAAGATGGAACGGACCGACGAACTGCCGAACAATGAGTTGTTCGGAGCATAGGCCAGTGCGGCTTTCACTTCCGACACAGCCACGCTTTCTTCGTAGGTCTTCTTCTGGTCGTGTATCTCGGTCTTCTTGATGCCAGTGTACAGACGCTCCCATTCCGGCATGTTGTCAACAGTGGAGCAGGAGCCGGCAAGAACCAGCAGCAATAACAGGTATATGGCGTGTTTCAGTATATGCATAGCTTTGGGGCGGGGGTGGGGAGGACATCCTGGTCCCGCATTCGTTGTGTGGTTGATGATGGATGGTTTCACTTCTGGCTTTTCTTTTTCCATAAATCCGACAACTTGTCCAGCTTCTTACGGAAAATGTAGCTCACGCCGTTTGAAATCAGCTGGCCTTCAAACATATTTTCGTAGTTCATCTCATGGAAGAGACGGATGAAGCGGTTGCCGCCATTGTCCAGACGCCATTCCAACGATACGTCGTCGATGTAGGCGCCGCTTTCGTTCTGTGAGGCATTACCGTCACTGCTCACCTTGCCACCCACAATCACGTTCAGACGGTTGTTGAAGAAACGGCGGGAGAAACGGAATGAATAGTCGGTGCGGGTCGTGCCGTCGTCGCGGGTGGTTTGTTCCAGACCCATGTTCACATCCACCGTAGTGCTCAGCGCCTTGCCGGCGATGTTGTTGATCTCGTTCTGAAGGAAGTTGTTCAAGGCGTTGTTGCCGTCGAAGCTGGATGAGTTGTTGGCCGACAGATACATGCCGGTGCATAGCATCGCAACGGCAAGCTTGTTGCGCTCTTCCATACTCATCGTCTCCAACTCGTTCCTCACGCCCACGTCTTCAGGAGCGTCTATCGTGAACAGCAATTCCATCTGGTTCAACGTGCCTTTCACGTCGAGGCCAGTCTTAAACTTCACCGAACGGCTTGAGGTGGACTCGCTGCTCACCGTGGCAGTTGTCTCTTCGTTTGCCGAGAAGTTCAGCGTAGGGTCGCTTGGGTTGCCGGTGAACTCCACGTAGCTGCCAGGGGTGATGGTGAAGGTCTTCAGCGGGATCACTGGCAGCGTGTATTTCATCTCACCTTCGTCGATCGTGTAGCGGCCAATCAGCGAGATTGTGCCTTGAGGGGTGTAGCTCATGTTGAACGATCCTTCGCCCTCAAAATCAATGTAGCTCTGACGGTCGGCGGAGAATTCGCAGTGGAATTCTGAACCGTTTTCTACAACGAGGTTCAGCAGCATGTCGAGACCGGAGAACACGGGCTTTGGACGGTTCTTCTCATCTGGTGGCGGCTGGTCGAAATCCACGAACGTCACGATGTCGCTCATGCGGTAATCCACCGACAATGGGGTGTTGGCCATGATGTAGGTTAGCTCTGTGGTTGGAAGCACCTTCACCAATCCACGGATCCGCAGGTCGTCAAACGTGCCGTTCACCCTCGCAAAGAAGTCACCGTCCATCTTGCCGAACACCATCGAACGTTTCGTACGTGGGGCGTTCATCAGGTTGAAGTTTTTGCCATAGAGACTCAGGTTCATCTCCATAGCGTCCATGTCGCTCATGTCGAACCATCCCCGCAGCGTCAGTGGCTCCTTGCCCGCAGCATAAATTTTGTAGTCGTTGAAACTGATGCGGCTGTCTTCCACTGTGATTGGGCTGTCCTCAAACCGTAGCTTCAGGGAATAGATGTCGGAATTGGCCACCATGCTGTCGGGAACCAACTCACCATTGATGTTCAATTGGCTCAATGGACCGTCCACATGGAGCGCACCTCCCATTGTGCCATCGAGCACGAACAGCTGGTCTGGTATGAATGGGGCTGTCATCGAAAGTGGGAAGTCTGTGAATTTCACGTCGGCGTTGACCGAGCCTTCGCCACCGCTGTCGTAGGTGCCGTCCACATTGAACACGCCGAGGCCGTTGTGGCTTGCTGTGGCGCTGATTTGATGAAGGGTGCTGTCAAGCGGCTCATAGCTGAAGGTGGTCAAAACGTCGCCCACTTTTGTGCCGTCAAACACAAACTGGTTGAGGCCAGCGTCACCGCTTACCGTCAGTTTCTGCTCATCTTGCTTGTAGGTGGCGTTGATGTCGGCGATACCTTCCATCGGTGTCAATGAAGGTATCAGGGCTGAAATCTTGCCGATGTTCAGGTCCTGAATGTGGGCAGTGATGTCCTGATTGGCATCCTTCGGGTCGGCTGCGATATCAATGCGGCAACTGTCGGCGAGGGAGCGCAGGTGCACGTCGGCAAACAGGCGGTTCAGCGTGTCGAGAATGACCACGTTGTCGTCGTTCAGCTGATAGCTGTCGTAAGCCAAGATAGGCTTCTCTGGTATCAGTTTGCCGATATAGCCGCTGTCGGTGAAGTTCACCAACATACCCAGGTTCAGCCCCGTGTCACCTTTGCTGTCGCGGTGGCGCACCGTGGCCATGATCTGGTCCATCTTCACGTAGCCATCCAGGTTGGCGCTGAAGCCGTCAAATCGCTCCTGGTCTGGGAATTTCACAAACGAGCCGAAAGTCACGGCGGTGGTGTCTTGGAGGATGTCGATTCGGGCGGTCTCCACCTGAATGGAGTCGGCGCTCAGGCTGTCTAAAGCAAGCAAGCCTTTCACACCTGTGATGGAGTCAGTCGTCAGGTCGGCTTTCAACTCTTTGAACGTGATGCCTTGAAGCTGAAGCAGGCGGGAAGCGGGGTTGTTGTTGCCCATCGCAACTTTCAGAGTGGCTTCTGGCAGATGGCGTTTCAGCAGGTTGATGTTCAGCATCCGCTGCTTGGCGAAACGGGTCGCACGTTCGCCCACCTGCTGGTATTTGTCGGCAAGGACAAGGATGTTGTGAGGGGAGAAGAACTCGAGTGAGAGGTCGTCGCTCTTCATGTCAACCACCGTCGTGTCGTTCGTCGTCTCTGCGTAGAGGTCAAGATATTCCGCTGTCAGGCTGTCACCGTCCATCACCATGTTGAAGTCGTCTATCCTTGCGGTGGCTTTCAAAAGATGGTCGAGGTCGGTGTCTATATTGAATTTACCTTTCGTGCTGAACGACAAGGCACCGTCATACAGACCGAGGGCTTGAAGGTCGGCATAGCCCAGGTCGAGATCCAGGTCGGCTTTCACCTTGTTCTGTTTCGCTGTGCCGTGACCGGTCAATGAGGTCATCAGCTTAGGATCCTTCACGTTCATGTTCACGTCGAAGTCACCTTTGAACAGGTCGAAGGTGCCGTTGATGTTCTGGAGCTCATATTGCTCGTAGCGGGCGCGGCTGATGTCGAGGGTAGCGCTGCATGTGGTGGTCGGGGCGTAAGGGTCGAATCCGTGACCTTTGGCTGCCACGTAGCCAGTCAGCTCCACATGCTCACCCTTCGGGAGGAAGTCGCGCAGGCGGAAGTCTTTCAGGTCGGCGATGAAGTCATAGTCTTCGTTGTCGAGGTTCAGCGTGCCGTCCATGTTTACAGCCATGTCGCCGATGTGGCCGTGGGCTTTGGCATACATGCCGCTGCTGTCGTAACGGGCATTGCCGGCAAGGGCGAGGCTGCTCGGAAGATTCAGATCTTTCAGTTTGTCAGCATCGACGAAACTCTTCACAAAGTCGGTGTTGTGGATTTTTGCGTCAAATGTGCTGGTCAGTGCCAGGTTGTCGCTGTCCAGACCGCGGGCGTTGAGGCTGCCTTTCACGTCCATCACGCCGTCCATCCGGGCTTCCAGGTTCTTCACCTGGAGGTTCTGGAGGTTGCCGGTGGCGTTGGTTTTCAGTCGCAGGTTCTTTGATGGCCAGTGACGTTTGAAGTCCGGATAGAGGTCGTCGAGGAAGAGCGCCATGTCTTGTTTGCCCACCGTTCCGTCAAGGTTCACGTCGAACTTGCCAGGCTGGCGGCCACGAACAGGGCTGTCGAAAGCGTTCATGTCCATCGCGAAGTCCATCTTCATGCTTGAGCTCGGAGTCTGAACGTCAAAGCCCTGCAAGGCAAGGCGACGGTTGTCCATCTTGACGCGTCCGCGGGATTCTCGCAGCGTCAAGCCGCTCCGCTCCTGGCCCGACAGATGGCGGATGTCCAGTTCCAGACTGCCGTCACCGCTGTATTGGGCTTTGGCGATGCTGCTGTTCACGCCCTTCATCGCGATGTGGGAGGCGTCGAATCCTTTTGATGGTTTGCCGATGCCGTTGTCATATTGCATGTCGGTTTGGTCAAGAGCGATGTTGCTGAAGGTGTATTGCTCGCGGTTCATGTCGAGCTTGCCGTTCAGAGAGCCTTTGCCAATACGGCTTGATATGTTCATGTCATTACCCACTTTCATCGCCACGTCAGTGCCCGACATCCGGACGTCGTCAAAGCCATAGACGGAGTTGTTCAGATCCAGATTCGCATTCAGCGATGTCTTGGCGGACGATACGTCAACCGACATGTTTTTGCCCTGACGCATCTTCATCGAGGAGTTGCGCAGGATGATGTCGTCGAAGCCGTAGTTGGAGGTGCTCATATTGAGCTTGCCGTTCAGGTAAGCTTGATCCATCGACAGGTCGAGGCTCATGTCGCGTCCTTGACGCAGAGCCAAGTCAGGCTTGTGGAGCGACACTTCTTGGAAATCGTATTCGCCGGTGGCCATGTTCAAGTGACCGTCCAAAGCGGCACGTTGCATCTTCACACTCAGGTCCATGTCGCGGCCTTGGTTCAGGCTCACGTCGGGATTGTCGAGCTCGATGCCCGTGAAATGATACACCGAGGTGTTCATGTCGAGGTTGGAATCCAGCGTGATACGTTCGGCATCTACGGCCAGCGTCATGTCGGGATGCTGATCCAGGTTCACCCGTGGCTGGTCGAGCGCGATGTCGGTGAAGGCAAACTGGTTGGTGGTAAGGTCGATGTCGCCGTTCAGGCGGATTGACTCACTGTTCAGGCCCACCGACATGCTGCTGCCCGAATTGAGGGCCACGGCGGCTTTGTCTAACTGCAGGCCGGAAAGCTTGTAGGAACCTTTCTCGGTGTTCAGAGAGGCGTCGGTACCTAACTTCTCGAAGTCGGCGGTCAGGTCCATCTCGCTGCCCGAACGGTACGAAACGGAGGAATTCTCAAGCGTGAGGCCCGGAAAGCTGAAGAGGGAGTTGCCCAAGTCGGCGGTTCCGCGGATATGACCGTCGCCCAGGTTCAGCGCAATCTGAGTGCTGTCGGCCTGAGGGGCGAGCTGCAGGCGGAGTTTCACGTTCTCTGGATGCAAATCATCAATCTGAAACTTCCATTTCGTCGGCTCACTCACGGTGGTGTCCTCAGGAACGGAGTCTGCCATTGCTATCGTCAGGTCGGTGTCGCGCAGACCGATGTGGTTCAATCGCCCGAATTCATTGCTCAGGTCTATGCTGTCGGCACGCACCGTCAATGAACCCACATGGCCGTCTAAGCGCATCGAGGCAATCAGGTCTTTTGTGTGCAAGTGGGTGTTGTCAAGCTGAACCTTGTCCACCACCACCTTGCCACTCAGCAGTGGGAGCAGCTGGACGCTGGCTTCCAAGTTCTCTGCAAACAAAACGGTGTCGCCATTCTCAACGGCAAGCACATCGCCCATCTCCAAGTCAAGAGGGAAGCCCAGACTGAACTTGCCCACGCTCACTTCCATGCCGGTCTCTTCCGACAGCCATTCGCTCGCTTTGTCTATGGCAAAGCGTTGAATGAAAGGGATATAAAGCAAAATCGGGATAAGGATAATCAGGAAAAGAAGGGATAGCAACACCCACTTCGCCACTTTCCAGACGCGGCGGGTGAGGCTGCTCTTCTTGGAAGCGGAATTGGCTGACGAAGAGCTGCTGGATTGCTGTATGTTGGTGTTCTTTTCCTCGGACATGATGAATGAACGGAACTTCTGTGGATGAACCGCAGGCAATAACCGTTGATATTAACTTGCAAATATAAAAAATCCTATCGTTTTATGCAAGTTTAGAAATGATGAAAAAACAAGTTGCCTCAGTTTTTTCAGATTTTGGAGATATTTTTGTTCGTTTTCGAAGGAGTGATGCGGGCATCATGACTGAGAAAAGGGGCAAAAAGAGCCCAAAAGATGAAAGTAAGGCATACTGTTTGGTCATGTTAAAATGAGGAATGTTGTTTTTTTATCGTTTCTTAACTTGCACTTTAACAACTTTTTTCCTTCTCTATGGCATTATCTCGATATTTTTCCATAACTTTGCCGAAATTATAAATTTCGATGCTGTAAAATGAAAAAACTGATATTGATGGTCGTGGCTTTCGCCACACTTGCCGCTTCCCAATTGTTTCTTGCCGCATGCAACGATGGAGAAACATACGCAGAAATGAAGGACAAGGAAAAGAATTCCATCAACAAATTCCTAAAAGACAATGAATTGGTCGGACCTATCAAGGTCATCAGTGAGTCAACCTTCCTGGAGCAGGACTCACTCACCAATGTGGATGAAAATGAGTTCGTTCTCTTCAATGAGGATGGTATCTACATGCAGATTGTCAGAAAAGGCGAGGGCAAAAACATGGTGGAGATGGCGAAAGAGCAGGCCGACAGCACCATTTCGAAGGTGTTGCTTTGCCGATTCTTTGAATACGACATTCAAAATGCCGACACCACCATCAGTAACTACTATGTCTCTGCCATCGTAGATAAGATGCTCTGCACCTACAAACATCAGGGCAGAAGCTATTCGGCTTCCTTCACCGAAGGAAGGATGAGGCAGGCGTACAGTGGATATGTGCCTGCAGGGTGGCTCAAGCCGCTCGATTATATCCGACTCACCCGGAATGCAGGAAAACAGGCTAAGGTGAGACTGATTGTGCCGCATTCTTCCGGCACGTCTAACGCATCCAACTATGTGCTCCCTTACTATTACGAAATCTCCTACGAACTCGGAAAATAAAGGATTAAGGCTGCAATTTGAAGCCACCTGTGGAATGGCATACTAAGAGGCATTGAAATCAATGCCAGGTTGCGGACAACAACAGAATTTACTTTTACAAAAACATTAAGATGAGTTTAATCAAATCTATTTCTGGAATACGAGGAACAATCGGAGGAAGAGCCGGAGAAGGCCTTAACCCTCTGGATATCGTGAAGTTTACATCGGCTTATGCCTCTCTCATTCGCAGGACCACTAAGGTCAACACCAACAAAATCGTGGTCGGACGCGATGCGCGCATTTCTGGCGAGATGGTCAAGAACGTGGTGTGCGGTACGCTCATGGGAATGGGATTCGATGTGGTCAACATCGGACTTGCCACCACACCGACTACCGAGATTGCTGTCACAATGGAAAACGCATGTGGTGGAATCATCATCACAGCTTCCCACAACCCGAGACATTGGAATGCGCTTAAATTGCTCAACGAGAAGGGAGAGTTCCTCAATGCGGCAGAAGGCAATGAGGTGCTCAAAATTGCCGAGGCTGAGGATTTTGACTATCCGGAAGTTGATGGGTTGGGCAAGTACCGCGAGGATGACTCCTATAACCAGAAGCATGTTGACATGGTGCTCAATCTCGAACTTGTCGATGTGCCTGCCATCCGAAACGCACATTTCAAAGTGGCGTTCGATGCCATCAACTCAGTGGGAGGAATCATCCTGCCGATGCTCCTCCAGCAGTTGGGTGTGGAGAAAATCACACCGCTCTACGATGAGCCAACGGGCGATTTCCAGCACAACCCGGAACCACTCGAGAAGAACCTCTCCGACATCATGAACCTCATGAAGAAAGGGGAGCACGACGTGGCCTTTGTGGTTGACCCGGATGTGGACCGCCTCGCTTTCATCCAGGAGGATGGAAAAATGTATGGTGAAGAATATACGCTTGTGACTGTGGCAGACTATATACTCAAGCACACCCCGGGAAATACTGTCAGCAACCTCAGCTCCACAAGGGCGTTGCGTGATGTCACTCGGAATTACGGAATGCAGTATAACGCTGCTGCTGTGGGAGAGGTCAATGTGGTCACAAAGATGAAGGAGACCGGCGCCGTTATCGGTGGCGAGGGTAATGGCGGAGTCATCTATCCAGCAGCCCACTACGGACGCGACGCACTCGTGGGTATCGCTCTCTTCCTCAGCCATCTCGCGCATGAGGGAAAGAAGGTGAGCGAACTGAGAAAAACCTACCCGAGCTATTTCATTGCCAAGAACCGTATCGATCTCGAACCAACCACTGACGTTGACCTCATTCTCCGCAAAGTGAAGCAGATGTACGAGGCTGAGCCACAGGTGGAAGTCAACGACATCGACGGCGTCAAAATCGATTTCCCTGATAAGTGGGTGCACCTCAGAAAATCAAACACCGAACCAATCATCCGCGTCTATTCTGAGGCGGAATCCGAACAGGCTGCCGACGAAATCGGAAAGAAAGTCATGGATGTCGTGTTG
>OMUD01000274.1 GCA_900314125.1 uncultured Prevotellaceae bacterium
CACCGTGAAGGCTTGTCAGGAGGTGATTCAAAAAGAAGCAAAAGAAGACAGCGAGTCCGCTATCACCGATGCGAAATATGGCTTTATCCAAGGCGCTTTAAAAGAATGTTTCGACAAGAAACGTCAGTACACCCGTAGGATGACGACCCGCATAGACAGTGTTGTGACCCACCCGCTATTAGGCTACCCCATCTTCCTCCTGCTGATGTACGTGATGTTCTATTGCACATTCAACATCGGTCAATATCCGATGGATTGGATAGACAGTTTCATTGGTTGGCTTGGCGACACGATTGGGAATCACATGTCGGACGGTCCATTGAAAGACCTCCTGATTGACGGCATCATCGGCGGTGTTGGCGGTGTGATTGTGTTCCTGCCAAACATCATGATTCTCTATGCTTTTATTTCCTGGATGGAGGATTCCGGCTATATGTCTCGTGCCGCTTTCATCATGGACAAAATCATGCACAAGATGGGGCTTCACGGGAAGAGTTTCATCCCGATGATCATGGGCTTTGGCTGCAACATCCCTGCCATCATGGGCACCCGCACGATAGAAGACCGTCGCTCACGCCTGATAACGATGCTGATACTTCCGATGATGTCGTGCTCGGCTCGCCTTCCTGTATATATCATCATCATTGGCGCCTTCTTCCCATCCCATTCAGCCTTGGTGCTGTTCTCCCTTTACACTCTCGGCATCCTGATGGCTATCGTTCTCGCCCATATGTTCAGCAAATATGTGGTGAAAGGGGAGTCATCTCCATACGTGATGGAACTTCCTCCTTACCGTCTGCCATCTGCGAAGTCGGTCACCCGTCACACATGGGAAAAGGGCAAGCAATACCTTAAAAAGATGGGAACGACCATCTTAGCCGCCTCCATCATCGTGTGGGCCTTGTCGTATTTTCCTCAGTCCACCTCGGAAGAAGTTAAGGAAAGCCAAATTGAACAGAGCTACATCGGCAGGATTGGCAAGACCATCGAGCCTGTGATCCGACCATGCGGCTTAAGCTGGAAAGAAGGTGTGAGCATCGTCACTGGCATCGGTGCCAAAGAAATCGTCGCCTCCACCATGGGTGTGCTGTACAACAGCAGCACCAATAGTGAAGAGCTTGATGATGAAGACGCTGAAAATGCCCGCCTTTCACAAATCATATCCCGAAGCGGCATGACCACCCTCTCTGCCATATCGTTCTTGGTATTCATCCTGCTTTATATGCCATGTATCCCAACCTGCATCGCCATCAAAAATGAATCAGGCAAATGGAAATGGGCACTGTTCACCATAGTTTATACCACCACACTTGCCTGGTTGATGTCAACCTTGGTATATCAGGTAGGAAGTCTGATTATATAGCGTAACAGGCTTGACCTATTTTGAGGACACTCAAAGAATGAAAAATGCGAAACTCCCATAAGACGTTTCGCATTTTTCATTATCACAGTTGTGGAGTAAATTCCCTTTATGTTCCCCAATTATTGTGGAGTCAGCGGTTTTGTTTGCTTGCCTTCCATATTCACTGGGCAGAACACACATTGAGCAAGTCCTCTGGATGGCCAGATCCATGCACCCTTAAACCAAGAATCTCCATAAGGAGAATCCTTCATCTCCTTAAGTGCTTGCATGGCCTTAGCTTTTGTGCTATGGCAACTGTAGCAAACTCTGTAAACGGTTTTTCTATTCACCGTGGTCTTATAGATCCATGATTCCAAACCATCCGCACAAGCATAATTGAATCCTTGCGCTGCCTGAAGAGAGCTGTAACTTCCAAGAACAATATAATACACCAGTTTTGGCTGTTTGGTTAAAGTTGGCGTTTCTTTTACAGAATATCGGTCAGCCGCATACATGCAACTCACAGAAAAAGCCAAGCAAAACAAAATAAGAAAACGTTTCATAGTTGAATTAAATTAAACTAAAAGAGGTTAATAATCTTAATCATTGTGCAAATATAGATTGTTTTTGGTTAATATCAAATGTTTTATTTGTTTTTTTTGTTTAAAAAGCTTAAATTTGCAAAAGAAAGAAAGTGAATATAAATTGCATGATTCATGCATATTTTTAATCCGGTTCCGCTTTAATCCGCTCAATGAGCAAAACTATAGAACACACAGGCGTAATTGAAAGCATAAACGGCAATCAGATTCGCGTAAAAATAGTTCAGTCTTCAGCCTGCAGTTCCTGTCAGGTGAAATCGATGTGCAGCTCATCAGAAAGCAAAGAAAAACTGATAGACATCGAGAGTTCCCTCTCCGACCACTATAATGTAGGAGAGGAAGTTGTTGTATGTGGCAGTTTATCGATGAGCCGCAATGCAGTGTTGCTTGCATTCGCCATACCGCTTATTCTTATTGTTGTCTGGGTAGTTTGCGGCACTTATTTCCTTTCCTTGAACGAACAAATGATCATGGTTGGCATATTGATTATACTAGCCGTTTATTATTTGGTGCTTCATTTTTTCAATGACAAGATGTCAAAGAGTTTCTCCTTTTGGATTAAACGCCCTTCCTCCTGAATAATAAGGATTTTTGCAGAGGGGCACAAATTCTGATGCCTTCGAAACATGAAAAAAGAACTAACAACTAAAAAATAAACTAAATTAAATTATTTATGAACGTAATTCTAATCGCTGTAATTGTTTTAGGCGCAATAGGACTGATTGCCGCATTGGTGTTGTACCTATTGTCGAAAAAATTTGCAGTAAAAGAAGACCCTCGTTTAGGACAAGTTCAGGAAGTTCTTCCCGGTGCCAACTGCGGTGGTTGCGGTTTTCCAGGTTGTGGCGGTCTTGCCGCCGCATGCGTGAAAGCAGCTGACGCAGGAAGCCTTGAAGGCTTGAACTGCCCAGTAGGAGGTCAGCCAGTAATGGAGAAAGTGGCCGCCATTCTCGGAATGAAGGCTGAGGCCAGCGCTCCAAAACTGGCAGTAGTGAGATGCAACGGCACATGCGAGAACCGTCCTCGCTTAGTTGAGTATGACGGTGTGATGAGTTGCAAGGTTGCCAACAGCACAAGCATGGGTGAGACAGCCTGTCCATACGGATGTTTGGGTTGTGGTGACTGCGTAGCTGCCTGTCAGTTTGACGCCATCAAGATGAACCCAGAAACAGGTCTTCCTGAGGTGGATTCCACAAAATGTACAGCCTGTGGTGCCTGCTCCAAAGCCTGTCCTCGCCACATCATTGAGATCCGCAGCATGAAAGGTGCCAAGAAGATGGGTGTGGCTGTTCGCTGCATGAACAAGGACAAGGGTGCTGTTGCCATGAAAGCCTGCAATGCAGCATGTATCGGTTGCCAGAAATGCGTGAAGGTTTGTGCATTCGACGCCATCCATGTTGACAGTTTCCTTGCCTACATCGATCCTGAAAAATGCCGTAACTGCCGCAAATGTGAGCAAGAATGTCCGAAGAAGGTCATCACGGGCATCAACATGCCTGCATTGAAGCCGAAGCCAGTTGAGCCAAAACCAGCAGCTCCTGCCAAGCCAGCAGAAAAACCTGCAGCTCCAGCCAAGCCAGCAGAGAAGCCAGAGTTGAAAGGAACAGAAAGTTCCAAGGCAGAATGAGTTAATCAAATGAAATAGCAATCCGAAAAACCAGAAATAGTGAAAACATTTAGAATAGGTGGAGTACATCCCGCTGAAAACAAACTGTCAGCCTCCGCCCCGATTAAAGTGGCTGATTTGCCAAAGACCGCTGTTTTTCCTATGGGTCAACATATCGGTGCTCCTGCCACCCCTATCGTGAAGAAAGGCGACAAGGTGAAAGTCGGCACCAAAATCGCTGAAGCTGGAGGTTTTGTATCCGCTCCGATATTCTCGTCGGTTTCAGGCACCGTGCTGAAGATAGACACTGTGATTGACGCAAGCGGTTATCCGAAACCAGCTGTTTACATTACAGTTGAAGGTGATGAATGGGAAGAAAGCATAGACAGAAGTCCTGAACTTGTTCACATCGACAAGGTATATGACTTAGACTCAAAAGAAATCATAGAGAAGATCAAGAACGCCGGCATAGTCGGCATGGGTGGTGCCTGCTTCCCAACTCATGTGAAGCTTACCCCTCCTCCAGGTTCCCATCCCACCTGCGTGATTATCAACGCAGTGGAATGTGAGCCATATTTGACGGCTGACCACCGCTTGATGCTTGAACATCCAGATGAGATTCTTGAAGGCGTTGCCTTGCTGATGAAAGCAGTGAATGTGAACCGTGCCTACATCGGCATAGAGAACAACAAACCCGACGCCATCAAGTTGATGTCGGAAAAGGCACAATATTATCACAAGTTTGCGAATATTGAAGTCGTTCCATTGAAGGTGAAATACCCTCAAGGTGGTGAGAAGCAGTTGATTGACGCAGTAATCAAGCGTCAAGTTCCAGCTCCTCCAGCCTTGCCTGTGAGTGTTGGTGCCATCATTCAGAATGTAGGTACTGCCATGGCTGTTTATGAAGCCGTGATGAAGAACAAACCATTGTTTGAGCGCGTTGTGACAGTAACCGGCAAAAGCTTAGCTCACCCAAGCAACTTCCTCGTCAGGATGGGAACACCAATGAGCCAGCTTATTGATGCCTGCGGCGGTCTTCCTTCCGACACCGGTAAGGTCATTGGTGGTGGTCCGATGATGGGAAAGGCCCTGATGAACACCGATGTACCTATTTGCAAAGGCTCTTCAGGAGTGTTGATAATGAACGACAAAGAGTCGAAACGTGGTAAAGTTCAGCCATGCATCCGTTGTGCCAAGTGTGTGAATGCCTGCCCAATGGGTCTTGAGCCATTCCTTCTCTCAAAGTTGTCGGAAGCTCAGAATTGGGAACGCAGTGAAGCAGAAGATGTGACCAGCTGCATAGAATGCGGCTCATGTCAGTTCACCTGCCCATCTCACCGTCCATTGCTTGACTTAATCCGAGTAGGCAAGTCCACCGTAATGGGCATCATCCGTTCCCGTCATGCCAAATAAGCATGGACAAAGAAAAAACTGAATAAAAACAGCACGTTAACAAACAACTTGCAATAATCACAAACAACATGAATAAATTAACAGTTTCATTGTCACCGCATGTCCATTCTGGGGACAGTGTGAGCAAGAACATGTATGGTGTGTTGATAGCCCTTGTTCCTGCCCTACTCTGTTCGTTTGTATATTTTGGAATCGGTGCCATATTAGTGACCCTTGTATCGGTTGCCTCATGTGTGTTCTTTGAATGGGCAATCAACAAATACATGCTGAAACGCACTGACACTTCAGTGTTGGATGGTTCCGCCATCCTGACTGGTGTGTTGCTGGCTTTCAACCTTCCATCCAACCTTCCTCTATGGATAGTGATGGTAGGTGCTTTGTTTGCCATCGGCGTGGTTAAGATGACGTTTGGCGGATTAGGTTGCAACCTCTTCAATCCTGCTCTTGCCGGCCGCGCCTTCCTCCTGATTTCGTTCCCAGTTCAGATGACCACCTGGCCAAAGCCTCTTCAGGGATTCTTCAATGTTGACGCAGAAACAGCCGCCACCCCACTTGCCTTGATGAAGCAAGCCATAAAAGACGGCAACACTGATGCTATTGAGAAAATTCCAAACTCCCTTCTCGACATGTTCACTGGTCAGACAGGAGGAAGTATGGGTGAGGTATGTGAGATAGCCCTTTTACTTGGTCTTTTCTACATGCTTTACAAAAAAATAATCACTTGGCATATTCCTGTCAGCATTCTCGCCACCGTATTCATCTTTGCCGGTGCCCTTCACCTGGCTAAGCCTGAATACCCATCTCCATTCATGGACCTGGTATCAGGCGGTTTGATGCTTGGAGCCATCTTCATGGCCACAGACTATGTGACCTCTCCAATGTCGAAGAAGGGTCAGTTGGTTTATGGTGTTGCCATTGGTTTCCTGACAGTAGTAATCCGAACATGGGGCGCTTATCCTGAAGGAATGTCATTCGCCATCCTGATAATGAATGCCTTCGTTCCATTAATTAACAACTATTTTAAACCAAAACGATTCGGGGAGGTAGTCAAGAAATGAAAAAGCTCAGTTCATCCTTAACGAATATGGCGATTGTGTTGACAGTAATCGCCGTAGTAGCGGGCGGCATTCTTGCATACGTGAACAGCGTGACCGCTCCACAGATAGAGAAGATCAACGCAGACAACTTAGCCAACGGCATCAAGGAAGTGATGGGCGGCGGTGAGGTTCAGGTAGCTGATCCGGAAACCCAGACAGCCACGATAGGCGGTAAAGAGAAAACGTTTGAGGTATATGCCGTAAGCGATGCCTCCGGCAAAGTTCTTGGTAATGCCGTTCAGACCAGCGAGAATGGTTTCGGTGGCAATTTGAAAGTCCTGGTTGGTTTTGATCCAGAAGGCACAATCTTAGGTTATACGATATTGGAACACGCCGAGACTCCGGGTCTTGGTGCTAAAGCCGGTCTTTGGTTCCAGAAAGACGGCAAGGGCAACATCATCGGCATGAACCCTGGCAAGAACAACTTCACGGTAAGCAAAGATGGTGGCGAAGTGGATGCTATCACGGCATCAACCATCACCTCCCGTGCATTCCTGTTGGCTATTAAGAATGCGTATGACCAATTGTATGGTAAAAATGAAGCATCAAAGTAAAGAAAGGAGATAGATACTATGAGTTATTTTAAGATATTGAAAAACGGTCTGATCAATGAGAACCCGACATTTGTGCTTCTCCTTGGTATGTGTCCGACGCTGGGAACGACCTCCTCAGCCATCAATGGCCTTTCAATGGGTTTGGCCACCACTTTCGTGTTGATTCTCTCCAACTTCATCATCTCCTTGATCAAGAATCTGGTTCCCGATCAGGTCCGCATCCCATCTTATATCGTAGTGATTGCCTCCTTGGTGACCATCCTTCAGATGTTGATGCAGGCTTATCTTCCAAGTATATACGCAACGCTTGGTCTGTTCATTCCACTGATTGTGGTGAACTGTATTATCCTTGGTCGTGCCGAAGCCTTCGCCGCTAAGAACGGTCCCATTTCCTCCATCTTTGATGGAATCGGAATCGGTCTTGGTTTCTCAATGGCCCTCACCCTTCTCGGTGCCTGCCGTGAGATACTTGGCACAGGCGTAGTCTTCAAGAGTGATGATTTCGGCATCGCCGGTATCCCTCTTCAAGGTGAGAGCGGCGGAATGCTGATGTTTGTGTTGGCTCCCGGTGCCTTCATCGTGTTAGGTTATCTGATTGCATTAGTAAACAAACTTAGAAAGGCATAATTATGGAATATATTTTGATATTTATCACAGCGATATTTGTAAACAATATCGTGTTGTCGCAGTTCCTTGGAATATGCCCGTTCCTTGGAGTATCCAAGAAAGTATCGACAGCATCTGGCATGGGTATGGCCGTAACATTTGTGCTTACTCTCGCCACTTTAGTGACCTATTTCATACAGAAATACGTTCTTGACCCGAACGACCTTGGTTATCTTCAGACCATTGCATTCATCTTGGTGATTGCCGCATTGGTTCAGATGGTGGAAATTATCTTGAAGAAAGTGTCTCCATCCCTTTACCAAGCCTTAGGTGTGTTCCTCCCATTGATTACGACGAACTGTTGTATTCTCGGTGTGGCCATCCTTGTGATTCAGAAGGATTATGACTTACTTTCGGGCATGGTCTATGCCATCTCCACAGCCCTTGGCTTTTATCTGGCCATGGTACTGTTTGCTGGTCTTCGTGAGCAAATGGAGATGAACAAAGTCCCTAAAGCCGTTGAAGGCATGCCATTAGCTCTTATCACAGCCGGTTTGCTGGCGATGGCATTCATGGGCTTCAGTGGAGTTGACGGCGGTCTGAGACTCCTGTTTGGTTTGGATTAAATCAAGTTAATATTATAAAAACGGGCATGTCAATCGTGTCCGTTTTTTTTCTCAAACTCAAGGCAAAGGACAATACAAGTCGTTGATAAAATTCAAGTTAGGTCCATCAGCAATGAGTTATCCGATGAAAATTTTACGCCCCAATGACGATGTTACAATTGTAACACAATCGTAATATGGATAATTTTTCATTATTAGAATTGAGCTATAACTTTGCATAAAGAAAACATAAGAATACGACAGTAATGGAAAGTTCACAAAGTGCATTGATGCTGGTATTCCAGTTATTAGGTTCACTTGCCCTATTGATGTTTGGAATGAAGATGATGAGCGAGACTCTGCAGAAAATGGCAGGTCCTCAGCTTCGTCATGTTCTGGGCAGGATGACCACCAACCGCTTTACTGGTATGTTCACCGGTATGTTCGTAAC
>OMUD01000239.1 GCA_900314125.1 uncultured Prevotellaceae bacterium
TCCATCCGTGACGAGCTTCAGGAAATCAGCAAAGAAATGAATTATCTGAGCTGACATTTATTTTCGTCCATAGTTTTGTAAGACAAAAGAACAGAAAACCATCCATACAATGAATTCCAATCCGAAGATCACAGCATCCGTCCGTCAGTTGCTCAGCGAGTATCTGACCAAGGCCCGTTCCCTTTACAAAGAAGAGGAAATCACAGATTTTGTCATCCGTATCGACCAAGAGAACGGCACCCTGAGTGTGTCCGACGACAATGAGACCATCCTGTCGCACGTGTCGCTCCCATCCGACGTAGCTTTGGACGACGACACATCGCTGAAAGAGGCACTTCTCACCACCCTGCGCCTTGAGTTGAAGAAGATGGACATGGAGCAATGCTTTGACACGCTGAATGTGTTCAAGCCATTCTCTTTCATCGCCATAGACGAAGACCTGTCTGAGGAAGAACTCTTGATCGTAGATGACAAAAACTTCATCGTTGGCGACGACTTGCTGAAGGGTTTGGAAGATGATTTGGACTCATTTCTGGAGAATCTTTTAAAGAACAATTAACCATTCGCCCTGGAAGGGCCAAACAAATCATACCATGTTATTCAAATTCTCGATAGAATACCGCACGAACTGGGGTGAGGACCTGCGCATCTGCATCGACGGCCGTTCTTACGACATGCAGACTCTGGACGGAGTGGTCTGGACCTGTGAGTTGAACCTGACTCCCCGCCTTCCCCTTTTGAGCTACTATTATTCCCTGTACCGCAACGGTGAGTTCGTGTGGCGCGAATGGGAGTTGTCGCCCCACACCATCCATATACCTTCCATGCCAAAGAGCCAGGGCAGCAAATCGCCAGCCCTGATGTTCTTCGTGGAAGACTGCTGGCGTCCGATTCCCGACAACCTCCCTTTATACTCCAGCGCATACACCGACATCGTCGCTCCCCATGATCAGAGCAGCCTGACGTCGTTGAAGTATTATCCTTCAACCCTTCAGCTCCGTATCACAGAGCCCCGTCTGCGTAAAGACCAATGGTTAGGCATCACTGGCAACGTCAGCCAACTTGGCAACTGGGACAGTGCCGTGAGGATGGAGCTGACAGGTCTGCAGGAATGGAGCATCAACCTTGACGTGGATGCGATTTTCCATCCGTTGGAATACAAATTCGTGATTATGGATTCCTCCGGTGCCATTGAATCGTGGGAAGAGGGTGCTAACCGCTATATTGACAAGATCCTGATCAACGGGAAGAACCAGACATGGGTGCGCACAGAACGTGGCGCCCGCTTCAGCCTTCCAAACTGGAAATGCGCGGGCATCGTGATTCCTGTCTTCTCGTTGCGCACCGAGCGCAGCTATGGTGTGGGCGACTTCGCCGACCTGAAGGAGATGATCAGCTGGGCTTCGGATGTAGGCATGCACGTGGTTCAGATTCTTCCGATCAACGATACGATGATGTCGGGCAAGTGGTCGGACTCTTACCCCTACAACTCGATATCGATCTACGCTTTCCATCCGCTCTATGCCGACTTGAATTCCCTTCCGGCCTTGGAGGACAAGCTCTTGATGGAGAAATTCAAGATTCGCCAGCAAGAGCTGAATGAGTCACCTCAGATGGACTATGAAGCCTCCATCAAGCTGAAGATGGACTATTTCCGCGCCGTCTATGCAGAAGACTGGGCTAAGACGAGTGAAGACCCAGCCTACAAGCATTTCTTCGACGCCAACAAATCATGGCTCGTGCCTTACGCCGCCTTCAGTTATCTGCGCGACACGTACGGCACTCCAGATTTCAGGGTATGGCCAAAATACCAGACTTACAACAAATCGGAAATCAGCCGCCTGTGCACTCCTCGCAGCAAACATTTCCAAGGTGTGGCACTGTACTATTACATCCAGTACCAGCTTCACCTTCAGCTGACCGACGTTCACAACCACGCCAAATCCTGCGGTGTGATCATCAAAGGCGACATTCCAATCGGCATCAGCCGCAACAGCGTGGAAGCCTGGAGCGAGCCCCATTACTTCAACATGGAGTCTCAGGCCGGTGCTCCGCCCGACGCCTTCTCCGTGAACGGCCAGAACTGGGGTTTCCCAACCTACAACTGGCGTGAGATGAGCAAGGACGGCTATTCGTGGTGGAAACGCCGCTTCACGAAAATGGCTGAATATTTCGATGCCTACCGCATTGACCATGTGCTTGGCTTCTTCCGCATCTGGGAAATCCCATCCCATTCGGTTCATGGCTTGCTGGGCCATTTCTCCCCTGCCCTTCCATTAAGTCAGAGTGAGATAGAGAGTTACGGCCTGCATTTTGACCGCAAGACCATGACTCAGCCATTCATCAACGACGACATCCTCTATGCCTTGTTTGGCTACCGTGCCGACATGGTGAAGATGATCTACCTCGACAACATATCCGACCAGACAAATGGCGCGACACTGAATGCCTTCGGCGGTGTGAACGGACTGTACAAGATGAAGAGCGCCTACGACACGCAGCGCAAGGTGGAAGCCGCCTTCCACGGAAAGGATGACGAAGATTCCATCTCGCTCCGCGATGGTTTGTACAGCCTAATCAGCAATGTGCTGTTTGTGGTGGATCCAGAGAATCCTCACGGCTACCACCCACGTATCATCGCCGACCAGGATTATGCGTTCCGCTACCTGTCGGAGGGCGACCAGTATGCTTTCAGAAATCTTTATGAAGATTATTACTACCGCCGTCACAATGACTTCTGGTATGGTGAGGCCATGAAGAAACTTCCGATGCTGACGCAAAGCACGCGTATGCTGGTCTGTGCCGAGGATCTCGGCATGGTTCCCGCCTGCGTTCCTGTGCTGATGAACGACCTCCGCATCTTGAGTCTGGAGATTCAGAGCATGCCAAAGGCCTTCGGCGTGGAATTCGGCAATCTGAGTGAGAACCCATACCTGTCGGTAGCCACCATCTCCACCCACGACATGAGTCCATTGCGTCAGTGGTGGGAAGAAGACTACGAGCGCAGCCAGCGCTACTACAATGAAAGCCTTCAGATAGACGGTGTGGCTCCACGCGAGCTTCCCGACTGGCTCTGCGAGAAGATTGTGACGCGCCATCTTTATTCTCCTTCGATGCTCTGCCTGCTTTCGTTCCAAGACTGGCTGTCGATAGACGAAGGCGTGCGGAATCCAGATGCCAACGGTGAGCGTATCAATATCCCTTCGAACCCTCGTCATTATTGGCGTTGGCGCATGCATCTGACCATCAAGGAGCTACGAAGGCACGAAGAATTCTGCACCCACGTCCGCGACATCATTGAGCATTCCGGCCGATGAGCATGCTCCCTATCAGTCTTCCTCCAACCTAAAGGCACATCAGCATAGAAGGTTAAAAAGACTGATTCCCAAACAGGTTTAAAGATTGTATTAGAAAAGAAATTGTAAATGACAAAACTGCGATTAAACGGCAAGCAAAAATTCCTGGCGGTGTTTTTTTCCGTCATGGTTTTGCTTGCCGTTTTCCGTCACGTATTCAAACCCGAGATTCCATCGTATGACAACCTGACGGCACAGGAGCTGCTGCCGACAGAAGAACCAGAAGCCATGCAGATGATGCCAGGAGTGGTGCCAACGGCTGAGGCGGACACCTTAGAGAACGACACATCGGCTGCCCGCGACACAGAAGCCGCCGCTGACACTGTGCCGATGTCTGCTGCAGAACAGCAACTCACCGCTTCCTTAAGCTCAGATTCGTCGGCCTCCGATACGGCTATCAACAAGAACACCGCTCTTTACAGAATGAGTGGAAAGATATGGGACTACGACGAATGCTTGCCAGACACCCAGGAGCAGCACATCGCCTTTGCCGAGCGTCTGGGCATCAAGCCAGTAAGCAACCACAAGGCTATTCTTAGCCTTGCCCGCAAACATAAGTTGGTGAGTATCATGGACTCCCCATTCTATGCAGTGGAGGAATTGAAATATTCCATGCCTTATCTTGTTCCTTCGGCCAAGGCTTTGCTTACGGAGATTTCCATCAACTTCCTCGATTCCCTGAAATCGAAAGGCTACCCGTTGTATCTTCCGATTGTCACCTCTGTGACGCGTACTACCGCTGACGTTGAGAAATTGACACACCGCAACCGCAATGCCACGGAAAACTCATGTCACAGCTATGGCACGACTTTCGACATCACCTATAGCCGCTATATGCCTTTAACCGGCTTACCGACCCCTATAGACAGTGCAGAATGGAAGCGAAGTGAAATCAAGTTGACGCTGGCCGAGGTGCTGTATGACCTCCGCAGTGCTGGAAAATGTCTTGTGAAACATGAGCGCAGACAACCTTGCTTCCATATCACGGTAGCGCAATAATTCTCAGGAATTGTTTTTATAACATCAAACAGAACAACCTTATAAACGAATCAGAATTCGACGACATTGACCGGTTTTCCGTCGATGAACGCCTTGACATTGTCGGTACAGATTTGTATGAGCCGTTTTCTCGCCTCAAAAGTGGCCCATGCGATGTGTGGTGTGAAGAATGCGTTTCTTGCAGAGAGTAATGGATTTCCGTCGCGTGGAGGTTCCTGGGTGATGACATCAGCCCCATAGGCAAGGATGGTCTTGTTGTTGAGCGCCTCCGCCAGTTCCTGGTCGTTGACGAGCGGTCCTCTCCCCGTGTTGATGATGACCGCATTGCTTTTCATGGTCTTCAGTCTTTCCTTATTGACCAGATGACGTGTGGAATCTGTGAGTGGACAATGCAGCGAGACGACGTCCGCCTGTGTGAACACTTCCTCCATGTCAGCAGTTACGATGCCTTCGGGCAGATCCTCCTGCTGTTTTGAAGTGAACGCCAGCACCTTCATTCCGAAAGCCTTCGCAATCAGCGCCACCTTCATTCCGATATTTCCAAGCCCAACAACTCCCATGGTCTTTCCTGCCAATTCGTGGAAATCATGTCCGAGGAAGGAAAAATCCTGACAGTCAGTCCATCTCCCGTTCTTATTCTCATCCGCATACCACTGCACCCTGTTGTAGATATTGAGCAAGTGGGCGAACGTCATCTGCGCCACGCTGTCGGTGGAATATGCAGGAATGTTCGTGACGATGACATTCTGCCTTGATGCCGCTTCCAAGTCCACCACATTGTATCCAGTGGCGAGCACTCCAATGTAGAGCAGCCTTGGCAGCTGGTTGAGCATGGCGCTATCAAGCACGACTTTGTTTGTAAGTATGATTTCCGCCCCCTTGCAACGTTCGAGAATCTCCTCCGGCTTGGTCCTTTCATAGACTGAGAGTTCACCGAGTTTAGCCAATTCGTCCCAATTGAGGTCTCCAGGATTGACGGTATATGCGTCGAGAATAACAATCTTCATGGTTCATTTAATAAATCTTCTCCACAAAGATACATAATTTTGCAATATAACGGATAAAAAAACGTTAAAATAATGTGGCTTATTCAAATTCATTAGCCCCAAGAGTTTTCAAAGATGAAAAAACGCAAAACCGCTCCCTCCGAAACAAACAGCGGTCTGAACCACATATTGAAATACACCGGTATCTTCGGCCTGGTCCAGGTGTTGAAGATGCTGATGGACATCATCCGCAACAAGTTGTCCGCCAAGTTTCTGGGTCCGGGCGGCATGGGTTTGCTGAACATCTACAGCAACGCCACTCGGCTGATGAGCGACTCCACAAACTTTGGTGTCGCTGTGAGCGGCGTTAAGCATATCTCAGAGATACAAGAAGAAGGCAATCAGGAGCAACTGGTTGAATATGCCTGCATCGTCCGCAGCCTGAGCCTTTTGGCAGGTCTTTTCGGGATGGTGCTTTATCTGATACTCTCCCCTTCGTTCAGCTTGTGGACCTTCGGCAGCTACGAGAACACCTGGAACTATATGCTGCTGACTCCTATAGTCTGCCTGCTGTCTATGACTGGTGGCGAGATGGCCATCCTGAAAGGCACAAAGCAGTTGATGCGTATTACGAAGATTTCCATCTATGTCGCTCTCGCCATGCTTGCCGTTTTCGCTCCGGTGCTCTATTTTCTTGAACGGGGCGGTATCATCTGGGCCTTGCTGCTGAGCCATCTGGTCATCACATTCATCTATTTCTTCCACTCCACGAAGAAAATTCCTTACCGTGTGAATCTCCGTTCGAAAGCTCTGTTGAAGAAAGGCCTTCCCATCCTGCGCCTCGGCACAGGCTTCATCATCGCCGGTCTTTTCTCCCAGGGAGCCGAATACCTCATCCGCGCCATCATTCTTCAACATGGCGGTGAGCACGACGTGGGCCTTTATAACAGCGGTTACGTAATAGCCGTTTCCTACGCTTCGATCATCTTCAGTGCGATGGATGCCGACTACTACCCCCGCCTTTCGGGAGCATGCAAGGACACGGTGCGCCAGAACAGCATCATCAACAAGCAGATAGAGGCTTTGGTACTGCTCATCTCTCCGTTTCTTATTTTTTTCATCATCGGCATGCCTGTTATCATCCCTATCCTCTACACGGATGAATTCACCTCGTGCATTCCGATGTCCACCTTCGCCATGCTTTATATGTTTTTCCGGGCCTTCTTCATCCCCGTGAGTTACCTTGCTCTTGCCCACGGGGATACAAAGATGTTCATGATGACCGAGTTGATCTGTGCTGTGATGATATCGCTCTCCATTCCTTTCTGCTATCTTCACTGGGGCCTGACGAGTACGGGTATGGCCATTTCCGGTTGCGGTCTGATAGAATTCTCCATGATTTACCTGCTTTACCGCCAACGCTATCATTTCCGTTTCAATACCCGCCATGTGACATTGTATCTGATTCAGTTCCTGCTGTTAGCCCTGTCGATATTCATCGCGCTCACTCAAACTCACTGGCTGCGATGGTGCACTGGTGCCCTCTTGTGTGCCGCCTCTTTGTCAATGTCGCTTTATGTGCTGTCAAACGAAAGCGATGTGATTGAGCGCATACGGTCAAAATTCAGCAAAAAAAGTCATAAAGAAAGATAATATTTCCCCAATTGCAGATTTATTCGTATTTTTGCATCAACAAATAGTTATTTTTAATTGCAAAAACCTTTGTAGATGGTACTTAACTACATTTGGATTGCCCTGTTCGTGATTGGTTTGATCGTAGGTTTGATCAACCAGATTATCATGGGTCAGGCCGATACCCTTCCGAGCATGATGGACTCGACATTCGAGATGTCGAAATCCGCTTTTGAGATGGCTCTTGGACTGACGGGCACGCTGACGCTTTGGATGGGCATTATGAAAATCGGAGAGGACAGTGGCATGGTCCGCAAGCTTGCCCGCTTTCTGAGTCCAGTATTGACAAAACTATTTCCAGAGGTACCGAAAGACCATCCCGCACTGAGTTCTATCTTCATGAATGTGTCGGCCAACATGCTGGGCTTGGACAACGCCGCCACACCAATGGGCCTAAAAGCCATGCAGGAACTTCAGGAGTTGAACAAAGAAAAGGAGACCGCTACGAACGCCATGATTATGTTCCTGGTGCTGAACACCTCTGGCTTGACAATCATCCCTATCAGTATCATGGCCTACCGCCAGCAGATGGGAGCAGCCGACCCTACAGATGTGTTCATCCCATTACTGCTGACCACCATGTGCTCCACCTTCGTAGGCTTACTCACCGTTTCCATCCGCCAGAAAATCAACTTGCTCCAGAATGCCTTTTTGGTGATGTTCTCTGTGATTTTGGCGTTGGTGGCCGCTCTGTTCTGGTCCATCTACGGCATGGACAAGGGCGAGATGGAAACCTTCTGCCGAGTGCTCACCAGCGTACTGCTGCTTGGGGCTATCATCCTGTTCATCTGCTATGGATGGAAGAAAAAAATCAATGTTTACGACTCTTTCATCCAAGGAGCCAAGGGTGGCTTCAATGTGGCAGTAAGCCTGATTCCATATTATCTTGCGATTTTGGTTGCCATCGGTGTGTTCAAGACCTCCGGTGCCATGACCCTGTTCCAGGAAGGCCTGACGTGGTGTGTGGATTCGCTCGGTTTCAACACCGAATTTGTGTCCGCCATTCCAGTGGCGTTGATGAAGCCGTTGGATGGTGGTGCCGCCCGCGGCATGATGCTCGACTGCATGCAGACCTACGGTCCCGACTCCTTTGTGGGTCACGTGTCGAGTGTGATGCAAGGAAGCACGGACACCACGCTGAAGATTCTGGCCATTTACTTCGGCAGTGTGGGTATCAAGAAATACCGCTATGCAGTGGGTTGCGGTTTGTTGGCCGACTTAGCCGGTATCATCGCCGCTATCCTGATCAGTTATTTCTTCTTCTTTTAACATATAAACATCAGTATATCACCATATCATGATTAAAAAGATTCTAAATACCTCAGTTTTTCTGATGCTCCTCATCGCAGTGTCTTCCTGTGGGGGCGACGGTAAGGAGAAAGAAGCCAGTGAGCAAGCACAATCTAAAGAGCAGCCCGGCACTCCAGGAGTGGAATCCGAGATTCCGATGAAATCGGTGACAGTGGGTGAGAAAACCTACAACGTGGCCGACATCAGCGACAACGCCCATATCTACAAGGAGGAAATCAATAAAGAGAAGGGACTTGTGGTGATTTCGAAGCGTGAGTTCCGCCTCTATGTCTATGAATGCGGCGCCGACACCGTACTTGCCGCATCCTTCCCTGTATGCTATGCCAAATATCCAGAGGCAAAGACGAAAAGCGGCGACATGCGCACTCCAGAAAGCACATTAGAAAAACCATTCAGCATCAGTGACATCCAGGATGCGAGCGACTGGTGCCATGACTTTGGTGACGGCCGTGGCGAAATCCCGTCCTATGGCCATTGGTTCATTCGTTTGAAGACTCCTGGCTTCTCAGGCATCGGCATCCACGGCAGCACAAACAACGCCGCTTCTGTTCCTGGACGTGACAGCGAAGGCTGCATCCGCTTACGCGACGCTGATATCATCACCTTCCATGACCTCTACGCCAAGATAGGCCAGAAAGTGGTGATTAAAGGAACAGACGAACAGAAACTTCCATTTGAGAAGAAAGCCGAGGCAGCATTGGGCAGTCAATATTCAGCTCCTACTTTTGGCTACAGCAATCCAGAATCCGCATCACCTTCCGACAACGAATCCGCAGAAGAGAAGCCCGGTTTTCACGATAATCAGGCGCTCGAAGGAGAAGAAGGTTAATAATAAAATTAGGAATTAGGAATTAGGAATTAGGAAATCAACGCTTATGGCAGACATACACGACAGCAAAATCATAGATCTCCCCGTGATAGCCGACCCTCGGGGAAACCTATCGATTATAGAGCAATTCAACCAGATTCCGTTTGAGATCCGTCGCACATACTGGATTTACGACGTTCCCGGCGGTAAAGACCGGGGTGAGCATGCGCTGAAAGAAAGCGAGGAGTTCATCGTGGCCCTTTCCGGCTCGTTCGACGTGATGCTCGACGATGGTACAACCCGTAAAGTATTTCCTCTGAACCGTTCTTACAAAGGTTTGTATGTCCCGAAAGGTATGTGGCGCCGTATGACCAACTTCTCCACCAATTCCCTTGCGTTGGTTTTGTCTTCCACTGATTTCTCTGAAGAAGACTATATTGAAGACTATGAAGCTTACAAAACATGGAGGGCCTCACTATGAATAGCGTTTTCGACTGCTCACTCTTTGAGCTTCCCAAAGTCCATAACCCAGAAGGAAACCTGACCTACATATATCAGAATGTCCATGTTCCTTTTGATATTAACCGTGTTTTTTACACCTATGACATCCCTGGCGGTGCGTCCCGTGGTTCTCATGCCCACAAAGAATGCCACGAATTTATCGTAGCAGCTTCTGGGGCATTTGAAGTGATGCTTGACGATGGTGTGAACAAACGCACGGTATTGCTGAACCGTCCATTCTGGGGTTTGCATGTTCCTCCTGGAATATGGTCTGCCGAGCAGGGCTTCTCCTCTGGCAGCATTTGTCTGGTTCTCACGAGCCATACGTTTTCTGAGGAGGATTACATCAGAGACTACGACGAATTCCTACGTTTCAGAAAAAGCATACGGGTGGAATGATCAGGTTCTTGGATTTGAAAGCAGTCAACCAGCTGCATCAGGCAGAAATCGATGCCGCAGTGAGCAGAGTGGTTCATTCTGGCTGGTATCTTCTCGGTGAGGAGAACCGTCAGTTTGAGGAACGCTATGCGCAATATGTGGGCACCCGCCACTGTATCGGTGTGGGAAACGGTCTGGATGCGCTCCGACTTATTATCCGAGGCTACAAGGAGTTGGGTGTATTCCATGACGGTGATGAGGTTATTGTTCCCGCCAACACCTATATCGCCACCATCATCGCCATCACCGACAATGGTCTGACCCCAGTGCTGGTGGAACCCACCTGGGAAAACCTCGAGCTTGATATTTCGCTCGTGGAACAGGCAATCACAACAAGAACCAAAGCCGTGCTGACGGTACATCTTTATGGCCGCATCGCCTATACTGACGTGCTTGGTGAGATTTGCCGCCGCCACAAGCTGAAATTGATAGAGGACTGTGCCCAAAGTCATGGTTGCCGATGGAAAGGAAAACGTACCGGTTCTTTGGGCGATGCCGGTGCCCATTCCTTCTATCCCGGCAAGAATCTCGGTGCCCTGGGCGACGCCGGCTGTGTGACCACCAACGACACGGCACTTGCTTCTGTGGTCCGCGCACTCGCCAATTACGGCAGCACAGAGAAATATGTGTTCAAATACGTGGGGATGAACAGCAGGCTGAGCGAGATAGACGCCGCCGTATTGAGCGTGAAACTGAAATATCTCGATGCCGACAATGCCCACCGTCAGGAGCTTGCCGCTTATTATTACGCGCATATCCAAAATCCTAATATCCAATTGCCTTGCCGTATTCCTGACGAAAACAACGTGTATCATCAGTTTCCCGTGTTTTCCAAACGTAGGGATGAGTTGCAGAAATTCTTACATTCATTGGGCATACAGACCCTCATCCACTACCCTATCCCACCTCACAAGCAAGAATGCTACAGCCAATGGAATCATCTGAGTCTGCCCATCACAGAGAAGATTCACCGTGAGGAGCTCAGCATTCCGATGAACCCTTGCATCACTCAAGACGAAGCCAAGACAATTGTGGATGCGTTGAACAGATTCGGAGTCAACTAAAATGCCTTTCCCGCTCATTCATAGCGAGAAAGGCATTTTCAATGATTGGCGCCCGAACAATCATCCTCAGAAATTAACGACAAGGCCTGTGGATATTGCATGGAATTTAGGTCCAAAGCTGGTGTCAAGCACATTGCACGGGCTGTATTTCACATACACACCAAGGAAGTTTTTGACAGAAGCCACCCCATAAATGTCTGTGGTGAAACTGTTCACATGTACCCCACGTGTATGTTCCTTATGTTTCTCTCCATCAATGCTGTATCGCGTCTTCAAATTTCCATGTCCATTGAAATTGAAAAGGACTCCCGCTGCAAATTTGAACTTTTTGGTTGAAATGTAGTGAACAAGCAGAGGCACTTGATAGCTGAGCGTGTGAAGTCGGGAGAAATTCACTTCCGCCCCTTCGGGATAAGCAGTCAGCACCACGTTATTGCCCACCTTATCAAAGCGTGTGGTTCCCGTCATCCTGTAATTCTTCCAGTTGAACCAGAGTCCAGTGCTGAAGCTCCAATGTTTGCCTCCATTTGAATACCGTAGTTCTGCGGCATGCAACGTGATTTCAACAGACTTCCCGAAATTCGTCTCAAGGTTTGAGGGACCTCCCAAAGTAGAAATCAGACCCATACTGATTGTTGGAACAATGCTAAATTGAATGCTCTGCTTAGGTTCTCTTGAAGAGGTGGTAAAAGGAAATTTGAAATCAAAATCCGAATTTGACTCTCTTGAAACGTTCACACCTTTCTCATCCATCTCCATCGTTTTGCTGAAATGATAATCAGGATCATTTCTTTTTCCAAACACCTCCACTGACATCTTCTTATTTCCAGACACAACCAAAACACTGTCCGCATTATTGATGATGGTTGTATCAGGAAGTTCTTGAGCAAAGGCATCAATCAAGGCATTTGCCAATACAAACGCCATAATAATAAATCTTTTCATACTTTCTTCTATTGATTATTTAAACATTTTCTTTAATTCGTCCATGGTCACATGTCCCTCCATATAAACCAGCGTGGCATCTTTTTTTCCATGAGGTTTGAGCGATGCATTCCTATAAAAGATGTAGCGTTTGAGCGTGGAATTGAGTGCAGCCGGCTTCAAGGTGACAAAGGCATAATAGAGGTTGTCTCCTATATATCCAATTTCCTTGTCGGCAGCCATCTTGCTGTCTTTCCGCACCGCTTTCTCCATTTTTTCCACAACATCCTTCTTTTCCGTTGATATACTTTTATAGAGTGTCAGTTTGAAGGGCTCAAGTTCAGGACTATCCACCCATACCATTCTGGCATCTTTGGTATAAGCCGACTTTTCATCAAAAAAGGGACTTATGGCCAGATTCTGCTGCGCGTCGAGCTTTAAAGCAAAGCAAACCGACACCAATATCATTATAATCAACCTTTTCATAGCTATCGTATTCATTTTATATTAACATTTTAATGCCAGATAGTTATTCCAGCACAGAAAACATATCCCTGAGCTGAGATTCCACATCTGCTTCTGAAGCAGAAATGTTGATATCGTTCCAAGAATCACGCATCATTGAAAGCACCTCATTTTTGTCTGTGATTTTCTCTCCATTCACAAAAGCCACACACACTCCTCGTTCATTAGCGTCAGATTCCGTTCTCAACGTAGCTTTCAATACCAATAACAATAGAACAGCAGCCGCAACAGCAGAAAGCCATTTACTGACACTTGCATGGTATCCATTCCGTTTTCCATTGGAAGAAAACCCTTTTTTCGCTTCTGATGAAGACAGAATACTGTGGCAAGACTTCGCCACACTCATCAAACTCATTGTTGCTCTCACTTCCTCAAATGTGTTTCCTGCCCGCTCATCGATTCCATCCGCTTTCGACTGTTCGGAGGCAACAAAGCGTTTCAACGCTTCTTCTTCCTCTTCTGTAGTCTCTGCATTGAAATAGCGTTCCGACAGATTCAGCCAGAAATCCACATCAACAATCAAACGTTTTTCTCTATTCATATTCATCAGCTCTTTTTTTAGAGAGATTCTATTTGCCTATCAGCAAATCGTCTTTCTTCTGATTATTGACTCTCACATACTCTTCCCTGATGGCCCTCCGGGCTCTAGATAATTGCATTCGCACGGCAGGCTGCTGCATACCCAAAATGGAAGCCACCTCATCATATCCGAGTCCTTCGTATTCCCGCAATTCGACGATACGTAACTGCAGTGGCGTCAGCACCCGTTGCATGATTTCATCCACCAACTGCCGTCGTTCATCTATATCCGCTGTTTCTTCCTGCAGATCCAGCATTTCCACATCAGTTGTTTGCGGTTTTCTTTTTTGCTGTCGGTAATGGTCAACAGCCATATTGCGTATGACCACAGTAGCGAGCGACGCAGCATCTTTTTCTGTTTCAATCTGTTCAGCTTTCGCCCATAAGCGTATGAAAGCATCCTGAAGGACATCTTCGGCATCCTCCTTTGAAGGAAGAAACCGCAAAGCTTGACGCAACAGGCGGTTGCGCCATCTGCTGAAAGCCGATATCAGTGTTTGCTCGCTCATCAGTGGATGTTTCTAATTGTAAAACGAAACAAAAAAGAATTTGTAACAGAAAAAAAGAAAAAATAAGCCTTCTGCTCATTTTTTTCAAATAAAAAGCCGAAGTTTGATGGCTTATATTTCACATATTTCAGCATGGCTTGTCTTGCTATCACATAGTTCGCCATGAATCTTCACACTCTGACAGAAAGCGAATCGCAGCCTAGATGAAAGCAAAGATGAAATTCAGCTAAATCTTTTTCAAATAAGTAGATTTAGCTAAAAACCCAGTACTAAAATTCAGCTAAATCTCATGAAATTTATTAGATTTAGCCATAATTTAAATAAAAATATTGCTTATATTCAATAATTTAAGTATATTTGCGCCAAAGAGCTATTCAAGTAACGATAAAAAAATAACATGCCTCATTTTGATATGTACAAATTGTTGTGCTA
>OMUD01000236.1 GCA_900314125.1 uncultured Prevotellaceae bacterium
AAAGCGACATCATGTACATGCATCCGGAAGGACTGATGGAGTACCGTGTGCAGCACGTCGTCTTCCACAAGCATGTCAAAGAGGAAGAAGAGATTGAGCATCATGCGCGCATCATCACATACGTGGACACCAGGAAGGGGAAGGCCAGGCTCGTGTCACTGCTTACCAACGACATGGACATGGAAGTGGAGGACATTGTTGCCATCTACCGCAAGCGCTGGGAAATAGAGCTGCTATTTTATGACAAGTTTATCGTTATGCAAAGTAGTCATACCCATGCTGATGCTAAATTGCTGATTGCTTGATAATTTTTCGAATTACTTAGCATAATTACTTCTCATAACAATATATTATAGGTAAGGCATAAGCCCCAACCTTTAATTTTATTCGTTATGGAAGAAGTAAAGATCTTAGAGCTGACGGAGCGATGCATCAAGTACTTCCAGAAGCAGTGTTACACAAGTAACAGAATTACAGTGTACAAGTCACTCTGGCGTAATGGCATCATCAGCTACATGTCCCAAAAGGGCATCGAGAGTTATTCACCATCGGTGGGATCCGAATTCGTTTCAACCTGCCATTTTCATGGCACAATACGTCCACAGGAACGTGAGAAGATAAGGAGCATTCAGGTGCTTGACGATATGCTGAAGCTCGGCTACATCCGCAAACGTTGCTTTACACCTGTATTCCATGCCCTCGATGGGGAGGTTGGGGCAGAGATGGAGAAACTGATAACCCATCTGACAAACCTGCGCCGCAGCATGGTCACCATCAAGGACTATCGTCTGTATCTGAGTGAGTTCCTTATGCATCTGAATGAGCGTAACGTCAAGCATGTGTCTGCCATTACAGAGAAAGATATCCTGACCTTTGTCTCCTCGCATCCGACGAACAAGGTCAATATAGTGTCGGCTCTGCGTGTCCTTTTCCGTTTCTGGAGGGAAGAGCATATTGTTGACGACCGCTTTGAAGAGCTGTTTGATACTTACAAGACACATAAGCCGGAGCGTATTCCGTCTTATTTCGCAGCCAATGAAGTGATGAGAATCGAGCAGAGCGTTTCACGCAATAGTGCTAACGGAAAGCGTAACTATGCGATGCTGCTTCTGGCCTCACGTCTCGGCTTGAGGGCATCCGATATCGCCAACCTGCAATTCTCTGATATAGATTGGGACAAAAACATGATAACACTCACCATGCAGAAAACCAAGAAGGTTATAGAGCTGCCTCTGCTTGCAGACGTGGGCAATGCTATTATCGACTATCTGCGTCATGGGCGTCCCAAGTCAGATTCGCAAAATGTATTCCTTTCGGGCAATGCTCCATATGTGGCTGCGACGAAGGGTGTGGTATGTACTGCCATCAATGAGATAATCCTCAGATCAGGGGTGGACACATCCGGGAAACATCACGGCCCCCACTCACTTCGCCACTCCCTTGCCAGTGCCATGCTCAATGGAGGCTCCATGATGCCTGTCATATCCGAGTCGCTTGGACACCGCAGCACCCAGACCACTCTGGCATACTTGAAAATAGACATCCGCTCATTACAGAAGTGTGCATTGCCTGTTCCTGAGATTGCAGACTGTTTTTATATGCAGAGAGGAGGTGCGTTCTATGGCTGAGCAGTTTAACTATAGCAGCGTGCTTGCACCATATATGAAGCATTTGCTTGAGGTCAAGTTGTCTCAAGGCATCAGTGCGCACAAGACGAAGTGGATACTGAAGGAGATTGATGACTTTGCTAATAATGAAGGACTCTCCGATGCACACATCACCGAGGCATTTATCAAGAAGTGGCGGGCTACCCGTATCGCAGACTGCGACAGGACGCTCTATGCAAAATACTCCGTGTGGTCCCAGCTTACCAGGACTATGTCCCGCTGCGGATGTGAGTGTTTCATACCGCGACTGCCCAAACAGCCAAAGCCCGACTTTACACCGTATATCTTCACTCCGGAACAGATGTCTGGCATCTTTACTGCTGCAGACAGTCTCCGGCTCTATGACATCCGCATGGGAACTGCGCTGATATCCATACCGGCCATCCTTCGTTTGCTCTATGGTACTGGCATGCGGGTATCCGAGGCTCTTTCCATAAAGAACAGAGACGTACATCTTGATGAACACTATATACATCTGCGTAAGACTAAGAACGGAAGTGAACGTATCGTGCCTGTGAGTGAATCATTGGAATCAGTACTCATACAATACATGGGCTACCGTGACCGTATGCCAATCAAAGGAATATCATCTGATGACGGACTGCTTTTTGTGAAGTCCGATGGTACGACCCTGAACCAGGGAGCCGTATATCAGAATTTCCGGAAAATACTCGATATGTGCGGGATACCCCATTTCGGTAATCATCATGGCCCACGGGTACACGACCTGAGACATACCTATGCCGTACACTCCCTTGTACAGATGGGACGCTCAGGCATGGATCTCTATACGTGCCTGCCGATACTCTCGACAGCTCTCGGTCATCACTCGCTGACTGCCACAGAACAGTATGTGCGCCTGACATGCTGCATGTACCCTGAACTGGAGGAACAGTGCTCAGAGATAAACGCTTTTGTATATCCGACAGTCTGTCCGGCCTATGATTACGACGACTGACTTTGCAAAGCATCTGAGCCGCTTCCTGTCTGAATATCTGCCGCATGAGAGAAACGTGAGTCCCAACACCATCGCGTCCTACAGGGATGCTTTTCTGCAATTCATAGACTACATGAAGAATGACAAGGGGATATCCGTCGACCGACTTGGGCTGAAGCATCTCACACGCAGCAGTGTGCTCGGATATCTGAAGTGGATTCTCGAAGTAAGGAAATGCTCTCCTGCCACCCGCAACTACAGACTGGCAGCCATACACTCGTTTTGCTGGTATCTGCACTATGCTGTCATAGACATGATGGAACAATGGCAGAAGATACTCACCATAAAGGCGATGAGGACGGAAGGGACTACTCTCAACTATCTGTCTGCGGAAGGCGTCAAACTCCTGCTTGCACAGCCAGACACTACGACAAGAAACGGCAGAAGACACCTTGCAATCCTCTCGCTGATGTATGAAACAGGAGCTCGCGTACAGGAAATGGCAGACCTGACGGTAGACAGTGTGCGCATAAGCCATGAGCCGTATACCATACGCTTGTACGGCAAGGGAAGGAAGGCCCGCATTGTGCCTCTTCTGGCAAAGGAACAGGTTGAAATACTGCGTGGGTATATGGAAGAGTCTCATCTTGATGAAAGTGGCAAGGGAGCCTCGCCGCTCTTTTTCAACAACAGGCATGAGAAGCTGACACGTGAGGGCATTTCTTATATCCTGGCTACCTATGCGAATTTGGCAAGGAAAGTATCCCCTGATTTGATACCAGAGAGGATAAGCTGTCATTCGCTTCGGCACAGCAGGGCAATGCATCTTTTGCAGGCAGGTGTAAATATCGTTTATATACGTGATCTTCTTGGTCATGTGTCGATACAGACAACAGATATTTACGCAAGGGCTGACTCAAAAGCCAAGCGTGAGGCTCTGGAGAAAGCATATGCGGACCTCGTTCCTAACCATGACTCTGATAGGGAATGGGAGAAGAGCAAAGACCTGCGAGACTGGCTCAGAGACCTCGGACACTGACTATTATTATGTGAAGTGGAAGTGAGAAGTAATCTCACAAACATCTGATTATCAGGTATGCTTCTCACTTTACTTTGCATAACGATAAACTTGTCATAAAATAGCAACTCTATTTCCCAGCGCTTGCGGTAGATGGCAACGATGTCCTCCACTTCCATGTCCATGTCGTTGGTAAGCAGTGATACGAGCCTTGCCTTCCCCTTCTTGATGTCCACGTATGTGATGATACGGGCATGATGCTCAATGTCTTCTCCCTCTTTGACATGCTTGTGGAAGACGACTTGCTGCACACGGTACTCCATCAGTCCTTCCGGATGCATGTACATGATGTCGCTTT
>OMUD01000237.1 GCA_900314125.1 uncultured Prevotellaceae bacterium
AAATAGGGGCTTTCAAACAAACACAAAATCTAAACTAAGCAACGGTTTGAACATGAAAAAGATTTTCTATACGGCTGCCTTGCTGCTGATGATGGCTGCCGACCATGCTATGGCCTGCACCAACTTCATCGTGGGCAAGGATGCCTCCGCCGACGGCAGTGTGTTCGTCACCTACAACGCTGATTCCTATGGTATGTATGGCAATATGTACCGCCATGTGGGGGGAATGCATGCCAAGGATGAGAAACGTCCGGTCTTCGACTGGGACACCAACAAATTTCTCGGCACGATTGACCAGGCAAGCCGCACCTACAACGTGGTGGGGCAGATGAACGAGAATCAGGTAACCATCACAGAGACCACTTTCGGAGGACGAGAGGAACTGGCCGACCCGAAAGGGGGTATTGACTACGGCTCCCTCATTTATATTGCCCTGGAACGCTCCACCTCTGCCCGCAATGCCATCGACATCATGACCTCGCTCGTGGCTGAATACGGCTATTTCAGTGAGGGAGAGACCTTCACCATCGCCGACAAGAATGAAGCTTGGATCATGGAGATGGTGGGCAAGGGACCGGGCAGCAAGGGTGCTGTGTGGGTGGCAGTCCGAATACCGGACGACTGCATTTGCGCCCATGCCAACCAGAGCCGAATCACACGTTTCAACATGAAGGACAAGAAAAACGTGCTCTATGCTAAGGATGTGGTGAAGTTCGCCCGCGAGAAAGGCTATTTCTCCGGCACCGACGAGGAGTTTTCTTTCCGTGATGCCTATAATCCGCTCGATTTCAGTGGCATCCGCTATTGCGACGCCCGTGTGTGGAGCTTCTTCAACCGCTTCATCGACGGCATGGACAAATATCTGCCATACGTGAATGGTGAGGACTACACCATGGAGATGCCGCTCTACACCCAGCCGAAGCAGAAGGTGACACTCCGTGCCTTGATGCAGGCCATGCGCGACCATTACGAGAACACACCGCTCGACATCCGTTACGGGCTTGGAGCAGGTGCCTACAACATGCCTTACCGTCCGTCGCCGCTCTCCACCAAAATCGATGGGAAGGAATACTACAATGAGCGTCCGATATCCACGCAGCAGACAGGATTCTCCATCGTGGCTCAGATGCGCTCCAACCTGCCCGACGCAGTGGGAGGTGTGGCATGGTGGACCAACGACGACCCGAACATGGCGGCATATACCCCGGTGTATTGTTCTGTGAACGAGGTGCCTGAATGCTATGTGCGCATTCCTGACGTGCAGGATGAGATTACATTCTCTTGGAAATCGGCTTACTGGTTGTCGAACACCGTGGCGAACATGGTTTACCCTTATTATTCCAAGATGTTCCCAGACCTTGAAGAAGCCCGCAACGAGCTGGAATTTGACTACTACGACAGTCAGGCTGGCATTGAGGCGAAAGCCATGGAGATGCTGAAGGAGAATCCAACTAAAGCAAAGGAGTTCCTCACCGACTATTCCCAGAAGTCGGCCGACAAAATGATGGAGCGCTGGATGCAGCTCTTCAAGTTCATGGTGGTGAAGCACAACGACATGGTGCTCAAACCTGTGGAGAACGGTAAGTTCAAGCGCAGTGAGTATGGCTACGGTGCCACAGTGAAGCGCCCTGGCTATTCCGAGGACTATTGGAAGAAAATCATCAATGAGTCGGGCGACCAGTACCTGATGAAAGAGAAGAAATGACCGTCAGGCTCTTTCCTGACCGGCCAATTGACAAAGAATTTGTAATGTTTATAAAATTATAGTGTTATGCAAGACGAATTATTGAAAAAATGTGTGGAAGTGGCACAGAAGTGGGCCACTGACCCTGTGTTCGATGAGGCCACCCGTGCCGAAGTGCAGGCAATGCTCGACAGCGACGACAAGTCGGCCCTGATTGACAGTTTCTATCAGACCTTGGAATTTGGAACCGGTGGTCTGCGTGGCATCATGGGAGTGGGAACGAACCGAATGAACATCTATATCGTGGGAGCCGCCACCCAGGGCTTCGCTAACTACATCAATAAGGCATTCCCAGGCCGTAAGGACCTCAGCGTGGTTGTAGGCCACGACTGCCGTAACCACGGACGTGAGTTTGCCGAGACGGTGGCCAACATCTTCTCTGCCAACGGCATCAAGGTTTATCTCTTCGAGAGCCTCCGTCCAACTCCTGAAATCTCGTTCGCCATCCGTCAGCTTCATGCTCAGGCAGGTGTGAATGTCACGGCATCCCACAACCCGAAGGAGTACAATGGCTACAAGGCTTACTGGGAGGATGGCGCTCAGGTGCTCGCTCCTCACGACACCGGCATCATCGACGAGGTGAATGCCGTGAAGATGGAGGACGTGAAATGGGAAGGCAACCCAGACCTCATCCAGATTATCGGTGGTGAGATGGACTGGGACTACCTCGCAGCAGTGAAAGAGGCCATGGTGGACCAGGATGTCATCCTGCGCCAGAAAGACCTCAACATCGTTTATACTCCGCTGCATGGAACCGGACGTGTCATCATTCCTGAGGCATTGCGCTCATGGGGCTTCCAGAACATCCATGTGGTGCCTGAGCAGATGGTCATCGACGGTAATTTCCCTACGGTGGTGAGCCCGAACCCAGAGAACTCCGAGGCCATGACCCTTGGTATGAAACTCGGAACGAAGCTGGATGCCGACCTCGTGATTGCCAGCGACCCTGACGCCGACCGTCTGGCCATCGTGTGCCGCAATTCGGAAGGAGAGTGGGAAATTCTCAACGGCAACCAGACCTGCATGATGTTCGCTTGGTACATCATCGCCAACAAGAAGAAGTTAGGTCAGCTCAAGGGTAATGAGTTCCTTGTGAAAACCATCGTGACCACTGAAATCATCAAGCGTATCGCCGACAAGAACGGTGTGGAGATGATGGACTGCTACACTGGTTTCAAATGGATTGCTGCCCTCATCCGCGAGAACGAGGGTGTGAAGAAATACATCGGTGGTGGTGAGGAGAGCTTCGGATTCCTGCCGTTCGACAAGGTGCGCGACAAGGACAGCCCTGCTTCCATCTGCCTGATTTGCGAGATTGCCGCATGGGCAAAGGACAACGGCAAGACTTTGTACGACCTGCTGATGGACATCTACCTGGAGTATGGATTCACTTACAACAAGGCCATCAACGTGGTGAAACCGGGCAAGAGCGGTGCCGACGAGATCAAGGCCATGATGGAGAACTTCCGCAACAATCCTCCTAAGGAGTTGGCTGGCTCAAAGGTGGTGTTGACTAAGGACTTCAAACTGCTTGAGGCCACCGACGCCGAGGGCAACAAGACGAAGCTCGTGATGCCGGACACCAGCAATGTGCTGCAGTATTTCACGGAGAACGGCATCAAGGTGAGTGTGCGCCCTTCTGGCACAGAGCCTAAGATCAAGTTCTATATCGAGGCTCCGGGCGAGATGAAGTCGGCTGCCGACTATCATGCAGCCTGCCAGGAGGCTGAGAAATGCGTGGAGGAGATTGTGAAATCTCTCGGAATCTGATTCGTTTTTTCAGTGCAGCCTGCCTGTTTAGGCAGGCTGAAACTCATAAGCAACGGGGGTGAGACAAAACGTCTCACCCCCGCTTATGTTGATGTGATATATGATTAAAAACTAACTGCTTGATTAATAGTTATAATACATTTTGTCAGTTTTTTTCAGTTTCTGAACAGGGAAAGTGAAGTAGGTGTTGAAAGCGGATCGTTTCAACAAGTAAAGACATCGAGAAGATGACAGGCTGTCAAAAACTTCTTCTTAAGTTCTTCAACAAGATGGCAGGCACAGACCTTCTCATCATCGATGACTTTGTTGTGCGTTCCCCAGACAAGCAGCAGATGCTTGACTTCCTGGAGTTGATGGAGAACCGCTATGCCATGAAGTCTACCATTATCGTCTGCCAACTGCCCGTTGCAAACTGGTACGACATGATGAAGTCGAATTCAACGCCTGCGGTTGCCATTTTTGACAGAATCGTGCATATAGCACATAGATTTGAGCTAAAAGGTGAGAGCTTAAGGAAAAATTGATTAACTTTGCCGCGAAATTAGTGTAGCAGACTCGTGAGTGGCTGATTTTGTCCAATGCTGCTGACTGAATTTCGCCCGACGTAGGCAAATCCTTTCACTTACTTGTAATATATTGATTATCTGTATATATAAACAACCCTAAAAGTTAGAAACAAGCCAGAAACATAAAAAATGAAAACAAAAGAAAGCATTTGCTTAATAAAACTTAACGTGGCAAACAAAGGCTTTTCCGATTTTGGCATTTGAAGGTTGCGCCCAATTCGCCATATCTATACTGAACGAGTGTAAGACATTAGGTGGTTTTATAGTAGATTAGCTGAAAAGCAATCAGGCTTGACATTTATTTCTAGAAAATATAAAAAAGCGTAAATAATGATGACTTTTAGATGTATAAGGATAGAATGTTCAAAATAATTGTGTATTTTTGCACAAGATTTAATGATAAGAATATGAAATTAAACCGTATAAAAGAAGTTCTTGACGAGAAAGGCATCTCGCAGACATGGCTTGCAAAGAAACTTGACAAGAGTTTCAATTCGGTTAATTCGTACGTATGTAATCGTACTCAGCCGAACCTTAAAACCCTTCTTCAAATCTCTCAAATACTGAATGAGAATATGAGGGATTTGATTGCTGACCAGGAACAGATAAATAACAATTAAAAAAGTCAATTATAATGAGTAGAAATATCGACTTTCAAAATATACAAAATGCATTGTCTTCGCTAACCTATTACAAAGATGAAAACACTATTGTGGTAAATGAGGATTCTATCAATGTGTTAAAATTGATACCAGACCATTCTGTGTCTCTTATTCTTACTGACCCTCCATATCATAGCACGAAGAAAGACAATATTGTAAATGATAAATCCTTCTCAACGGATGAAGATTTTATTAATTGGATGGAACTATTCTCCATTGAATGGAAGAGAATCATTAAGCCTAATGGTTCCATATTCATGTTCTGCTCTTCTGCAATGGAATCTCAATTACACATGATGCTTGCCAAAAGATTTAATATCCTTTCACATCTTGTATGGACTAAACCGAATGAACCAGGATATGATGGATGGAAGGGGAAAATGAAGAAAGAGGCACTTAGACAGTGGTACCCTCAATCTGAACGAATAATTTTCTTTGAACCTGCCGTGGAAGGAAATCTTAATCGCTCATATTTTGGTGACTTACTCAAGAATACACGTATAGCCTGCCATTTGTCGGGGCATGAACTTACAGAACGTATAGGGGCATACGGAAGTGTAAATCATGGTGGGGCTGTATCGAATTGGGAAACAGGAAGAAATATTCCAAATAGAGAACAGTATGCAAAAATGCAGTTGGTTTTCGCAGAATGTCAATGTGGCGTGAATCTACCTGATTATGAAGATGCAATAAGACCATTCGAAGTGAATGCAAATATTGAGTTTACTGACATTTGGACATTCCCTTCTGTAAAGCAATATAAGGGAAAACATCCTGCAGAAAAGCCTCTTGAAATGTTAGAGCACTGCATAAAAGCAACTACCTTTGAAGGAGATATAGTGCTTGATTGTTTTGCTGGTTCGGGTAGCACAGGAATTGCGGCACTACGAACAAATAGAAAAAGTATAAGTATAGAGATAGATAAGTCTTGGTGTGAGTCAATGTCCAATAGGATTACTATAGTAAAGGAACTACCTCCTGATATGATAGTATCTGGACAAGCACTTATGAAAGGGAGCTCAAAAAAGAAAGAAACACAGACAATATTCGATTTTGCCTGTGCTTCCTATTAAAGGTTTAAATCATGTTGTTTCGTTTGAGTACTTCTTTCATCCAATTTAAGGTTGGTTGAATTCCTGCATCTTTGACAACTACATTACAATGATGATGTCCCCATCCAAGATTATAAGGTCTGTGATTATATTCACCTGTTCTTAACTCTTGGATGTGGAAAAGACTCACTTCTGTTACTGTCAAATCTGGAACCTCACGACCTTCTGCCTGTTGTATCCTGTCACAGAAACCAATAGCAGAGATATGCTTCAGACATAATGGGCATATTGTAAAACCGGCTTTATCAACAATACGTGCTTCAACCAATTTCTCGTGATTATTCAACTTGAATTTTTTTGCTTCAGCTTTTATAAATGCTATACGCTTATCGACTTGTTCCCTATCTAAACCCTTTTGCTTAATGAGAGTGTCTATGTCCTTGCAAGACCAGAAAAGATATTCTAGTTGAGTTTTACATGCTTTAATCGTTTTATTATCAGCATATTCATATACTCGAATGCCAGCACCTTTCATTTGTGAGGTTGTAAAGCCTTCAATTATTTTGGACTCTCCTTCAGATGTTGTAGCAGGAATACGAGCAACATACTGCCCCTTCAAAGGAGGTTGTCTTGAAGAAGCAGGCTTCCACCCTTTTATGATTGGATAATTTCTCCATTGTGCTCTTGTTTCGTAAAACACTAAGAGATTTTTACCTAACTTCAATTTTTCTTTAGCGAGATTTGATTTTATATTTTCGTCAAAGTATTCTTCTGGCTTTATTAAAACAATAAAACCATTCTCATATTTTCCATAATTCGATGGTGCCTTCTTGCATAAAGAATAATCTTTATACGGAATTAAAACCGTACTATTGCGTGAAACACGGTTTTGGTAAATAATATCATCGTCAGCGCCACGTGTTTGACCAGTTTTGTAAATCTTGGTATCTACGGCTTTGGGTATTTGAACTTTTTTTGCCATACTTGTTAACTTTAATGAATGGAGACAAAAAGACCTCTTTTCGTTTAAGAAAAGAGGGCGCGGAGAGGATTATTGGTATCAAGGCCTAGCACAGCCACTTTAGACAACAATCTTTATATCCACGCCCTCATGCAGCGTGAATATCCGAGATTTGGCCGACCTAAAGATATTATGAAGTGCTAGTTCAGATACTCAGTCTAGTCAAGGATATACAATTTCATTTTTTTTATTCCATATGCATTATTTTTTAGAGTTTATAATCTTGTTATTTGTTAAAAGCAGCGCATTTGCACAGCAAAGGTAACTATTTTTTCGAAATACAGTCATTAATTACTGAAATACAAAGAATAATAGCATTTAATAATAATGGAAATTATTGCTGTCCGCTAAAACTTTTTTTTCGAGAAAAATTGGATTGAAACCATCGCTTAGGTTCCAGCCTTTTTTTGTTACCTTTGTTGTCGCCATACATAACCCAGATAACATGATCAAAGGTACACATTTTATCGGACAGGCAATGCATGGTCAGCTGTTAATTTACTTGACAATGCAAAAATACTTCATTTCAGTCGTGAAAACTATGGTGAGCGGTACGTGAAACACTTCGATGCCTGGCAACTTTTTTGGTAATATGCTGTATGCCGTCATCAAACGTTTCGACTCCCACCGTGAGATTACGGACTCCATGTTCCCTGGAGCCAGAATGATTGAGCTTCTCTAATCTTGCCATCATGTTACGTATCATGCTCATGTACTATGTCAGTTGCCACACCTTCTTCGAACAGCCTGAGATAGGCTGGCTTAACCCAACTTTGACCCCACTTTTCTGTTTTTCTTGTATTCATCGTGCTTTCCGTAGCTTCGTTTGTCTTATTGGGTACTACAAACTTTTATTTTTCGCTTGAATGGCATTTTCTTGTATTTTAACCGTTCATAGATATCTTCCGCCGCCTTTGTCGGATAACTGCACAGCCTTAGTGTCACTTTCTCTCCGAGAGGATTGGTCCCTTCTGTCGTGATAGCCTTCTGCGTGGACATGCGGCGTTTGATTTCCGTCATGTATTCTCTGAGCTTTTTTGTCTGTTCTGGTTTATGAATGTTTTGTGCCTTTAATATTCTTTCAATAAGATATGTTAATGTATTAAAACTGCCGACAGAGATAAAAGCCTGATGTTTATTGTTTAAGATACTATCTATTATGTTGGCTGTCTCTTCAAACTGAGCCCTTTTGCTCTATAAACTCAATGAATATATTTGTGTCCAGAAAAAGCTTTATATGTTATATTTTCTTCTAAATATTCGCTTACTAAACTATATTCATTTATCTCTGGAGTTATATATAGTCCTTTAAGAAATTCAGAACTGGATTGTGGCTTTTTTCTAATTGAAGATTTTTTTGTGGCTATAAGTTTTTTACCATACTCCGTTAATTGACTAACTAGGTCGTCAATCTCAAAGTAGCTGGGTACGTTTAATGATATATTTAT
>OMUD01000235.1 GCA_900314125.1 uncultured Prevotellaceae bacterium
AATCCGCCACGGTTACCTCTTCCGCCTTGTCCGTTGCCGAACCCACGTCCACCCTGAGGGCGTCCGCCTGGCATCATGAACACCTGGGCAGCCTGAGCTGGCGTGATGATTTCCAAGAACTTCGGCAGATACTCCTTATCGATGGCAAGTTGTTTTTCCTGACGGTCGAAATTGTTTTGGATCAGTTCCATAGCCTTCTCATCTGTGAGGTTGGTGAAGTCTGTCCTCATTTCCTCACCCTCTTTGTCCCCTCCACGCGGATTCACAGCATTGTGCCTTGCGTTCTGATAGTCGAGATAAAGAGCCGTGAAGAGGTCTTCCTTCTCGTCGTCGAGCTTCATGGATTTGACAAGCCGGCTCGCCTGTCGGTTGTAAATCTCAGCGATGTCCATTCCGTTACGGCGTTCTCTCCGCCGTTCGTTGTTGTCCTGTGCGACAACCAGCGCTGTGGTGCAGAAGAGCATCAGCAGCAATGAAATAATTCTTTTTCCCATATTGCGTACTAATTTACAAAGTATATTTGTTTGACCAAATTCAGGCTGGATGGTTTAATCTTGAATCATAAGCAAAGACAAAAAAATGCCGGATAGTCATTGTGACAATCCGGCATCAGTATGTTTTTTTGTATTATTTTCAGTGTTGCGCTGCCATTTTTCAGGTGGGTCTCATCCGATTTTGGAGATTTTCCTGACAGCATCCATATCGATGATTTTGATTTTGCGTCCGTCGATCGCCACGATTTTCTCAGCAGCGAACGCAGAGAGTGTGCGTATGGCATTGGCAGTGGTCATGTTGGACAGGTTGGCAAGGTCTTCCCTGGTGAGGTAGATAGAAAGCGTTGCTCCATCCTCCTCGAGCCCATAGCTTTCCTGGAGAAAAAGCAGTGCCTCGGCGAGCCTTCCCCTGATATGCTTCTGCGTGAGCGACACGGTTCTCTGGTCGGACACTCCGAGATCGAGCGAGAGTTGTCGGACGAAGAAAAGGGACAATGCGATATTCTCCTCCATCCATCTATAGACGAGGTCCATTGGGATTTTGCATACGTAAGAGGTTTCGAAAGCCGATGCCGCTGTGACGTAGTTCTGGTTGGCGAAATACGCCCTGTAGCCAAGATACTGCACGGGCTTGATGACCCTTATGATTTGGGTTCTCCCTCCCACTCCGCTCTTATACACCTTCACTTTTCCTGAGATGAGGCACAGGAGGTTTGTAGGCACATCTCCCTCATTGTAGATGATTTCGTTTTTTTGATATTTCTGAATGGTGATGTTCCCTCTCAGCTCCGTCTTCTGTTTATCAGAAAGCAGGTCGGTAAGCCCTTTGATCAGCTCCATCGTCTCATTCAGAGAAACCGCAAGATTCTTCATACAGTGTTATCTTAAGGGTATTTCTAATAAATCCATAATCCATGCAAAGTTACATTAAAATAAGTGCAATTGCAAAAAATAGGGGATTTTTTTATGTTATATAGCATATCATTCCAATATAGCTTGTGATATGCCGTCAATGCTGTCATTTTTTTTGTTGCAAATATTTGGAAAGTAAGCCAAAAATCCCTAAATTTGAAGAATGTTAACAAAATAACGCCTAAAGGCCTTGCTTGTTTACATACTGACGTGGAGACACACCTTAAAAAAAACAATACTAAACTATGAGTTATTTACGTTTCGACAAAACTTTAATGACAAACCTGCAGGAGTCTCTCCCCAAGGAGATTCTTCGCACGAACCGGTCTGGAGCCTATTCATGCTCCTCGGTAGTTGACTGTAACACACGTAAATATCACGGTTTATTGGTAGTACCCGTTCCTGAGATTGACGACGAGAACCACGTGCTGCTTTCATCGCTGGATGAGACAGTGGTTCAGCACGGCGCAGAGTTCAACCTCGGTCTTCACCGCTATCTTGGCGGCAGTTACTCTCCGAACGGCCACAAATACATCCGTGAGTTTGAGTGGGACAAAGTTCCCACCACGATTTACCGTGTGGGTGGCGTGATATTGAAGAAGGAGCGCGTGTTCCAACATTTCGCCAACCGAATTTTGATTCGCTACACGCTGCTCGACGCCCATTCGGTGACGACGTTGCGTCTTCGTCCGTTCCTTGCCTTCCGCAGCGTGACCTCCCTGACCCATGAGAACAGCGTGGCGCGTCAGGACTACATGCTTTGCGACAACGGCATCAAAACCCGTATGTACGACGGCTACCCTGACCTGTACATGCAGGTGAGCAAGAAGAATGACTGGCATTTCGATCCCCACTGGTATCGTGGGATAGAATACCAGCGTGAGTTGGAACTTGGCTACGACTACAGCGAGGACCTTTACGTTCCTGGTTATTTTGAGTTCAACATCAAGAAAGGTGAAAGTATCGTGTTCAGCGCCGGGGTTGAAGAACTTTCGATGCGCACAGCCAAGAAGCTGTTTGATGAGGAAGTGGAAGTCCACACCAGCCGCGACAGTTTCACCCAGTGTCTGATCAACGCCGCCCATCAGTTCCATTACGAGAAAGACGGTGAGGAATACATAATCGCCGGCTATCCATGGTTCAAATGCCGTGCCCGCGACACCTTCATCTCCCTCCCTGGCCTGACATTGGCCTGCGACGAGGTGAATCACTATGAGCGCGTGATGTCCACATGCATCAAGGCCATCTACGACATCATCGGCGGCCGCCCGGTAAGTGTTCAGATGTATGAGTGTGACGCTCCCGACATCCTGTTGTGGGCAATGTGGTGCATCCAGCAATATGCAATCATGGTATCTCGCGACAAAGCATTGGAGAAATACGGCCAGGTGGTGTGCGACATCATCCGTTTCATCAAAGAGGGCGGTCATGAGAACCTGGTCGTTCACGATAACGGCTTGCTCTATACCGATGGCCGCGACAGAGCCGTGAGCTGGATGAACAGCTGCGTGAACGGCCGTCCGGTAGTGGCCCGTTCTGGTTATTTGGTGGAATTCAACGCATTGTGGTACAACGCATTGAAATTCTGCGCTTCCATCCACACCACATGGGGCAACCACGACGAGTCGAACACCCTGAATGCATTGGCCGACAAGGTTGGCGAAAGTTTCAAGAGCACGTTCCTGAATGAGCACGGTTATCTGCTCGACTACATTGACGGTGACTACATCTCGTGGAGCGTACGTCCGAACATGCTGATTGCCGCCTCTTTGGAATACAGCCCGCTGACGAAGCCAGAGAAGAAGAAGATTCTGGACATCTGCACGAAAGAGTTGCTGACGCGCAAAGGCATCCGCAGCCTGTCGCCAAAGAGCGGTGGCTACAATCCAATTTACAGCGGCGGTCAGGTTCAGCGCGACTCTGCCTATCATCAGGGCACGGTGTGGCCATTCCTTTCCGGCTTCTATCTTGAGACCTGCGCAAAGGTTTACAACCGCTCCGCCTATTCCTTCATGGACCGCATTTTCGTGGGCCTGGAGGAAGAGCTGAACTTCCACTGCATCGGCACGCTTCCTGAGCTGTTCGACGGCAACCCTCCATTCCACGGACGCGGCGCCTTGTCGTTTGCAATGAATGTGGCCGAAGTGCTTCGCATGAACCGTATGATGAATGATATGTTTAATCTATAAATTAGGAAGAAAATGAGAGTATTAATGTTCGGTTGGGAGTTTCCCCCAAAGATTTACGGCGGTCTGGCAGTGGCATCCTACGGTATCACGAAAGGCCTGAGTCTTCAGAACGACGTTGAGACGATATTCTGTCTTCCTAAGCCATGCGGTGAGGAAGAGCGTTTCCTTCGTATCATCGGCATGAATCAGGTGCCGATTGTCTATCGCAACCACGACTACGACTATGTGAAGAGCCGTATGCCCAACTATATGAGTCCCGAAGACTATTACCGCTTCCGCGACAACATCTATGCCGACTTCTCCTACATGAACGTGAACGACATGGGCTGCATGGAGTTTGCCGGCGGTTATCCCGGGAACCTTCACGATGAGATCAACAACTTCTCGATTATCGCCGGCGTGGTGGCCCGTGCAGAGCAGTTCGACATCATCCACGCCCACGACTGGCTGACCTATCCAGCTGGCGTCCATGCCAAGATGGTGAGTGGAAAGCCTTTGTGCATCCATGTCCATGCCACCGACTTTGACCGTTCACGCGGCAAGGTGAACCCAACGGTTTATTCCATAGAGAAGAACGGCATGGATCATGCCGACTGCATCATGTGTGTGAGTGAGCTGACCCGCAGGACTGTGATTAACGAATACCATCAGGATCCGTCGAAGGTGTTTGCCATACACAATGCGGTTTATCCATTGTCGGAAGAGCTTCAGGCCATCCCACGTCCAGACCACTCTAAAGAGAAGGTTGTGACGTTCCTTGGCCGCATCACGATGCAGAAAGGTCCTGAGTACTTTGTGGAGGCCGCCTCACTGGTTCTTCAGCGTACGCGCAACATCCGTTTCTGCATGGCAGGTTCGGGCGACAAACTTGAAGAGATGATCAACCTTGTGGCAGAGCGCGGTATTGCCGACCGTTTCCATTTCCCAGGCTTCATGCGTGGGCGTCAGGTTTACGAATGCTACAAAGACAGCGACGTGTTTGTGATGCCAAGTGTGAGTGAGCCGTTCGGCATAGCCCCTCTGGAGGCCATGCAGTGCGGCACCCCATCCATCATTTCAAAGCAGTCGGGTTGTGGCGAAATCTTGACCAACGTGATTAAGACTGACTACTGGGACATCCACGCCATGGCAGATGCCATCTACTCCATCTGCACCTACCCAAGCCTTTTCAAATATCTCCAGGAAGAGGGTTTGAAGGAAGTGGCAGGCATCACATGGGAGAAGGTTGGTCTTCGTATCCGTAAACTCTATGACAACCTCGTGAGATATTGATCGCGGAGGATGAGAAAGAAAACAGAAAAAAAAGAAACGCTGTGAAATTCAGCACGAAAACTAAAAAAATAAAACTCAGATATTATGAAAACAATATGTTTATATTTTGAGATGCATCAGATCATCCATCTGAAACGCTACCGCTTTTTCGACATTGGCCGCGACCACTACTACTACGATGACTATGAGAACGAGCGTTCGATCACAGACATCGCCAACCGCAGCTATGTTCCGGCATTGAATGCCCTGATTCAGATGGCACGCGAGAACGAAGGCTTCAAAGTGGCACTGTCGCTCTCAGGCGTAGGCCTTGAGCAGCTTGA
>OMUD01000252.1 GCA_900314125.1 uncultured Prevotellaceae bacterium
TCACACTCACCGACCACCTCTGGGCCATGTTGCCGATGCTGCTGTTTGTCATTCTCTTTTTTGCGGGGGTGGTCATGGTGGCAAGGTCTGTCCATTTCTATCCTCCTTTCATTCAGTGAGAATCAAGTGCTGAGGGGCTTTTGCTGAATTGCCTCTGATTTGTGGAGCAAACACGAATTTTTTTATTTGTTTTATTCTTCATTCTTCATATAATTTCGTAACTTTGCAAATTATATTTCCATTAATGAAGGGTATAGCTAAATCTGTCGATGTGTTGGTCTGGCCGCTGGTGGCGGTCCTGGTTTACCTGGCTTTGCAGTTCATGGGGCAGTTTGTGGTCCAGACTGTGGAGTTCGTCACAACAGGGAAAGGACAACCTGTCGAAGATATGCCTTCGGTCGTGGGACAGGCAATGACGGTCTCGTCGTTGCTCACTATCGTGGTTTTGATTGCACTTAAGCAGTTTGGGCTACGTCGGGCTTTCGCCTCCCTCGGGTGCAGTTTTAAGAATGCGGTTCTGGCATTTGTGGCCATTGTTGTCACAATCATAGCCACCAACATCTTCAACGAACTGATTGACGAGTGGTTCGGCATAAAGATGGATGAGGACTATCAGGTCCTATTCGAGGGAATGGCTCGCTCCAACATCGGAATGCTCGCCTTGTGCCTTTTAGGTCCCCTTTGTGAGGAAATCGTCTTCAGGGGAGGCATCATGCATCCCATGATGGAACGGAAAGTGAGGCCTTGGATGCCCATCGTGCTTTCGTCGCTGATTTTCGGACTCGCACATGGCAACCTCGTCCAAATCCTCTTTGCGGCAATAGTCGGAGTTGTGCTTGCCATCATCTACTACCGAACGGGAAGCCTGCTCATCACAACCATCGCACATGTGGTCAACAACACGGTCACGGTGATGATGATCAGGACGAATGCAGACTATGCCGACATAAGGATTGAGGATTATGTGGGAAAAGGACCTATGATTGTGGTTTTTATCCTGCTGGCTGCTTCAGCGGTGATGCTCACACGACTGTTCTGGATGCGGACGGAGGAATCTTTCTCACATCCGGTAGGAGACTACTCTGAGGTCTGAATTAATAGAACAACCCGTAAAATAGAATAAGATATGAAAAGTGCTTATTGGTTGATCACGGCTATTTTGGCTGTGAATATTGTGTGCTCATGCTCTTGCGGCTCAAAAAAAGCTGACAAGAACGAAGTGGCTCCCGACAGCCTCGAGAATGTCAATGCCTTCTCTGCCGAGGCGTTGGCCGACATCGTGGAGTATCAACGACAGAAAGACGGTGTTGGAACCGACTACAACCCATGGGCCACTTATGGATTCCAGGAACTTATCGATGCCGATGAGTCGCAGGAACAGGACTTTGAGTATGCTGAGGACGAATTGGAGGCAGAGCAGGAATATGAGGAGGTGGATCCTGACGCAGAGGAGTTTCAGGATGCATCCGACGACTATGTCGGAGAGCCTGTTGTTTACTACCTTGGACACAACGTCAATTTCAATTCCAAGAAAAACGACGTCTCGGCTTTCACCAAGAAAGGCAATGATGCGGTGGGAGTGATCGACCGTTTCGATGATCAGGACTCAAGAATCGACATGCTCATCTTCGACAAGAAACTCTACGACGACTTTAAACTCAAGGGAGACGACGCTGAACGATATGAGAAAATGGAGGATGGAAACCTCCTGTCTGTAGCTGATTCAACGGCTGTCAAGGACGTGGAGGTTCTGTTCAAGGGTGCTTCCAATGGAGGATACCTCATCAGCGTGCAGTGGAAGAAATAAAAACACGAAAACTTACTTCTGCAAGAGATAAAGTATTCGGATTTGTGAAAAAAAACGTATTTTAGAATAACACATTATAATAGTATTAATCTTTAGTTTTCAATAGAATGAACAGTGACCCGTTACCCGCGGATAGCGCGGATGCATTTTTAGGCTACTCGGGGGGAGATGCCACCCTCTTGATTCTTTTCATGGTTCTGGCACTCATCATTTCTTTTGTGTGCTCGGTGCTGGAGGCCACACTCCTATCTACTCCTATGTCGTTCATCAACACCCTCGAACAGCAGGGAGCGAAAGGTGCGGCAAGACTGAAAACCCTGAAGACCGACATTGACAAGTCCATATCGGCCATTCTAGTCGTCAACACCATAGCCAACACCGTCGGTGCATCACTCGTCGGTTCGGAGGCGGCAAGACTTTTCAACAACACAGGAGTGGGTGTCGTTTCTGGTGTGTTCACTTTTCTTGTGCTCATGCTCAGCGAGATTATTCCCAAATCCATCGGTTCTCATCAGTGGAGAAAACTCGCATTGCCGCTATCAGCAGTCATTAAAGGCATGATTTTCATCACATATCCTGTCGTGTGGCTCATTCAGAAATTCACACACAAGATCAACGACAACTCCAATCAGACGGTAGTCAGTCGTGAAGAAGTGGCGGCGATGGTCACCACTGGAGCCGAGGAAGGAGTGCTTGAGAAGAAAGAGAACAAGATGATTCAAAACCTCCTCAGGCTTGATGATGTGACAGCTCATGAGATCATGACACCATCAAGCGTCGTTTTCATGGCGGAGGAGAGTATGAACATCAAGGAGTTTTATGATATGGAAGATTTCGGAACCTTCTCCCGTATCCCGGTCTATAACGAGGAAAACGACGACTATGTCACAGGATATGTGCTCAAGCAGGAAATTCTTGAGAAACTGGCTGAGGACAAGTTCGACATCACACTCAAAGACCTCAAAAGACCAATCCTCACTTTCTCTGAAGACGACTCGGCGTCGATCATCTGGGAGAAACTCCTTGAGAGGAAGGAACATATCAGTGTCATCATCGATGAGTATGGCTCCATGCGCGGAATCGTCACACTGGAGGATGTCATCGAGACCATGCTCGGATTCGAAATCGTGGACGAGAAGGACGAGGTGGTCGATATGCAGGAGCTGGCCAAGGCGCAGTGGGAAAAAGTGCAGCACGACATGGCCAACGAGAAATAAGGGAAGAGGGCAAGCTGATTGCTGTCTCTCCTGATGGAATTTGAATTGTAAATAATTATAGGACAACGCTTAACATATAGAATAAAATGTTGGATAAAAATACAAAAATCTATGTGGCAGGACACCACGGACTTGTGGGGTCGGCCATCTGGAATAACCTCAAAAGTCGCGGCTACAACAACCTTGTGGGAAAAAGCCATAGTGAACTTGACCTCCTCGACCCTATTGCAGTAAAGCAATTCTTCGATGAGGAACAGCCGGAGGCAGTCGTTCTTGCTGCGGCTCATGTGGGAGGCATCATGGCTAACCTCCAATATCGTGCCGATTTTATCTACCAAAACCTCCAAATACAGCAGAATGTCATCGGTGAGAGCTGGAAGCATGGGGTGAAGAAACTTCTCTTCCTCGGTTCAACATGTATCTATCCGAGGGAGGCGCCGCAGCCGATGCCGGAGGACTGCCTTCTCACGTCACCGCTGGAATACACCAACGAACCGTATGCCATTGCCAAGATTGCGGGACTCAAGATGTGTGAGAGCTTCAACCTCCAGTATGGAACCAACTACATCGCTGTCATGCCGACCAATCTCTATGGACCGAACGACAACTTCCATCTTGAGAATTCTCATGTGCTTCCAGCCATGATCAGGAAAATCTATCTTGCCAAGTGCCTCTATGAGAATGATTGGGAGGCGGTGAGAAAGGATATCGGACTCCGACCGGTCAGCGTGATGAGAGACGGACAGAAGTTCGTGGTCAACGCATTGTCCGACGAAAACGACATCATTGATGTGCTGGCACATTATGGCATCACAAAGGAGGCTGTCACACTCTGGGGAACAGGTTCGCCGATGAGGGAATTCCTTTGGAGCGAAGAAATGGCAGATGCATCTGTTCACGTGCTCCTCAACGTCGATTTCAAGGACACCTACACAGATGTGCGTAATGCCGACAACATCAACGAAATACGAAACTGCCACATCAACGTGGGAACAGGAAAGGAAATTTCCATCAGGGAAGTGGCTGAGAAAATCATGGCGGAAATCGGATTCAAGGGCGAACTCCGTTGGGACCGCTCAAAACCTGATGGAACGCTCAAGAAACTCACCGATGTGTCGAAACTCCACAGACTGGGATGGCACCACAAAATTGAAATCGAGGAGGGTATTCACCGCCTCTATCAGTGGTATCTCCAGGGTATATGCATTAACCATAAGCAGTCATAAGCATAATGGCAGAAAACGCTCCAATCTTTATTGCCGGACCTTGTGTCATTGAGTCGGCTGAATTACTCAACACCGTGGCGAAGGAGCTCGTGCGCCTCAACGCCAAATTGGGCATCGACATCATCTTCAAGGCTTCCTTCGACAAGGCGAACCGAACTTCCATCAACTCTTTCAGGGGACCGGGACTCGAAAAGGGACTGCAGATGCTCCAGGACGTCAAGGCGAAATACGGACTCAGAATCCTCACCGACATCCATGAGGCTTACCAGGCACAGCCTGCAGCTGAGGTGGCGGACATTCTACAAATCCCCGCTTTCCTATGCAGACAGACCGACCTGCTCGTGGCTGCAGCAAATACAGGAAAAACTGTCAACATCAAGAAAGCACAGTTCCTCTCGGGTTTGGATATGCAGTACCCGGTGCAGAAAGTGAGGGAGAGTGGAAACGACAACGTGTGGCTCACCGAAAGGGGAAATATCTACGGATACAACAACCTTGTGGTCGATTTCAGGAATATTCCCGACATGAAACGATTCACATCAACTGTGGTCATGGACTGCACGCATTCTGTGCAGCGGCCAGGAGCGGCAGGAGGAAAGACGGGTGGAAACCGCGAGTTTATTCCAGCAATGGCATTGGCGGCTAAGGCTTTTGGTGCCAACGGATTCTTCTTTGAGACCCATCCTGATCCCGACCATGCGCTCAGTGACGGACCGAATATGCTTTATCTCAACGAGCTGGAGGATGTCGTTGCGTCGCTCTTGTGATTTTCCTTCTTATTCTGCTTGGAGAACCATCGGCGGTTTGTTTTAGGATGCTGGTCGATGGTTGTCCCTGATGCAAAATGAATGATTTGGTTTACATACTTGTTCTTGCGATAGTGGTGACGGTGCATGAGTTCGGTCACTACACCATGGCGCGTCTGATGGGCGTTAAGGTGAAGCGCATGCAGATTTTCTTTTCCACTGTCTATGCTTTCAAGCCGCAAGCGGCCAAACGCTCCCATGCAGGAACATCATGGCGCGACACCGAATATGCCGTAGGATGGATTCCCTTCGGAGGATACACTTCCTACGAAAACAGACCTTTATCGGTGATTTTCACTGACGCCTACGGGCAGAAGCATTCAATCGACTACGACACCTACCTCAAACTTCATGGGAAAAGTGCGGGCAGTCATAAGCGGAAAGACTTCTACTACAACACGAAATCTGCATGGAAACGGTTCCTTATTTCCATTGCTGGTGTGCTATTCAACCTGATTACAGCCCTCATTATCTATACGCTCATTATCTTCATGAGTAATGTTGGCAACGGGACGGGATTTTGGCAAGAACTCAGTGCGGCGGGTGAGTTTATTGTCTTTGCGGTTGGAAACACTTTTGCCAACATCTTCGCCATGCTTGGAATCCAAATCACCCCACCGGCCATATCTGCGGAAAACTACGAAATGATTGCGGCATTTGCCGACACGGCTTCCAACTATACATTCCTCATTCATCTGGCCGACCTGTCATGCGTGCTGGCGCTGATAAACATTCTCCCTATACCTCCTCTCGACGGCGGACAGGCCACTTTTGAAATCTATGAGATGATCACAGGAAAGGCTCCAAGCAATTCTTTCAAGAAAGTGGCGTCTATCATCGGATCCATCATCTTCATACTTGTTTTCTGGATTCTCCCTATGCTTCGATGAAAACAGGGGCAACTGTGATGAGACTTTTTTTATCAGATGGCATCAAGTTGCATCATTTTGTTTGAGGTTTGACAGTTTTGGAAGACATAATTGTGACGAAGACAGCAATTTTTTGTATTTTTGTTACTTTATACGTGTTCAAGTGAATATTTTTTACTAATTTTGCAACATTCTGAATATTTATTCATCAGGAGCTCAATATTTATTATCTATAATAATTATTCTAAACAATGAAAAAAATCTCTTTCAGAAGAACACTGGCTGTCATTCTGGCTGTGTTCAGCAGCGTCGCTGCAATGGGACAACAAACCAAAGGTGAGACTGACTGGATGAAGGAACTCTCATCACGCATCACGCTCAACGGATATGCGCAGGCCGGCTATTCTTGGCAGGATGCCAATGGAAAACAGGTCAACGATTTCAACCTCAAACGGACGCTGCTTTGGGCTAAGGCAAAAATCACCGACAGATGGTCATTTTTGTTCATGCACGACTTTTCAAGCGTCGTTCAGGAATTCTACACAGATTACAGGATAACAAACGACAATGCGCTCACTTTCCGCATTGGACAATTCAAAAACTCTTTTTCTATGGAGAATCCGCTCTCACCTACGGTGTTGGAGCTGATTGATGTATGCTCGCAAGGGGTCACCTATCTCGCAGGATGTGGATCCGACCCGCTGCACGGGAAAAACTATGGACGTGACCTCGGGGCTATGGTCATGGGAGATGTGCTTAACAACAAGCTCCACTATGAGTTTGCCGTGATGAACGGCCAGGGCATCAACAAACGGGATGGAAACAACAATAAGGACCTTATTGCAAAATTGGAATTGAGACCCATCGATGGACTTCGCCTCGTGGTGTCAGGACAGAAAGGCAAGGGACATGCCATTGGAACTGCGGCATGGAACCCGGAAATAAAAGAAGGTGACGACTATCGCCGCGACCGCTACAGTGTGGGTGCGGAATATAAAATGGGCAGTTTCGCACCAGGAAAATATAAGGAAGCCAGACCGCTGAGCATCAGGGGGGAATGGCTTGGAGGACGCGATGGAAAAGTTGACAGCAGGGGAGGGTATCTCACGGCTTGCGTGCCGTTGACACAGGGTATCGACCTTGTGGCAAGCTACGACTATTTCGACCGCAATGGTAAGGAGTATGGCTGGGAGCAGACCAACATCACTGCAGGCCTTCAGTATTGGTTCTACAAGAAATGCCGTATGCAGCTCCAATACACCCGCGCCATCAGGGGATTCCAGCTCGGCGACGATTATAACTGGCTGCAGGCGCAGATGCAGGTGGCCTTCTGATTTCTTATTATATTTTCACTCAGTTTTTCAAAAATAATAACCCTTATGTTTATCAAGATTTTCTTAACCGTCATTTTCCTGGCGGTCACAGTATATGTGGGCATTTATTCACGCAAGCAGGCGAAAAGCGTGGAGGGATTTGTGTTGGGAGGACGCTCTGTGGGGCCTTGGCTCACCGCCTTTGCCTATGGAACCAGTTATTTCTCGGCTGTGGTCTTTGTGGGGTATGCAGGACAGTTCGGATGGAAATACGGACTCTCTTCAACGTGGATTGGAATCGGAAATGCGCTCATCGGGTCGCTGCTTGCCTGGATAATACTTGGAAAGCGCACCAAACTCATGACGCAACACATTGAGTCGAGAACCATGCCGGATTTCTTCGGGACACGCTATCGCAACCAAGGGCTCAGAATCGCAGCGTCTATCATCGCTTTCGTTTTCCTCATTCCTTACACTGCCGGAGTCTATAAGGGAATTTCCAAACTCTTTGAGATGGGATTCGGTATTCCTTATGAATATTGCGTCATCATCATGTCGGTACTCACCGCTGTGTATGTCATCCTCGGAGGATATAAGGCCACGGCGCTCAACGATTTCATTCAGGGAATCATCATGCTCTTCGGTATCGTCACCATCATCGCAGCCGTGCTCAACACTCAGGGAGGACTCTCGTCTGCATTGTCAAGTATGGCGGAGCTGCCAAGCGATGCCGATCCAGCAGTCAACGGAGGTTTCGCATCTGTTTTTGGGCCAGACCCGTGGAATCTCGTAGGTGTGGTTGTCCTTACCTCGCTCGGTACATGGGGACTGCCGCAGATGGTCGGAAAATTCTATTCCATCACCGATGAGAAAGCCATCAAGCGAGGTACCATCATATCAACCGTCTTTGCGCTTGTGGTAGCTGGTGGATGCTATTTCCTCGGAGGATTCGGACGCCTCTTCTTCTCAGAAGTGCCGCTGTCGTCAATGACGGGAAAACCTGACTTCGACCAAATCGTGCCGGCTATGCTCGGGTCGCTCCCTGATGTGCTCATCGCACTCGTTGTGCTGCTGGTGCTCTCTGCTTCCATGTCCACTCTCGCATCGCTTGTGCTCACTTCGGCATCGACCATGACGCTCGACCTTATCTACCGCGACAAGAAAGCGGAGCCGGGAGAGGTGGAGGAAGGTACCATCGACGATATCGTGGCGGAGAAAATCGAACGAAGGAAAGTGGTGGTGATGAGGGTGCTCATTGTATTCTTCATCGTCATCGCATTGATGATAGCGCTTAATCCGCCTACATTCATCGCACAGCTCATGGGAATCTCATGGGGAGCTTTGGCGGGAGCATTCCTCGCGCCGTTCCTCATCGGACTCTATTGGAGAAACGTCACACCGGCAGCAGTATGGGCTTGCTTTATCTGGGGCGTGGGAATCACTGTGGTCAATATGTTCCTGGGAAACCCAATCAACCCAATCAACTGTGGTGCGATTGCCATGGTGGGTGGATTCCCTGTCGTCATTCTCGTCAGCCTCTTCACACCGAAGATGTCGAAACGTCATGTTGACCGCATTTTCCAATGTTATGACAAAAAGGTGAAGGCGTGAGCCTCCACCTTTTTATCATTGCTTAATGCTGAAAATCAAAAAGCCAAAGATAAGAAAATGACACTGAAAGAATTTTTCAAGGGCGATAAGTTCGCCCAGATGATCGGAGCAGAATTACTGGAGATGGAAGAAGGTTATGCCAAAGCGCGGATGCTCGTCACTCCGCAGCATCTCAATGGTGCGGGACAATGCCAGGGTGGGGCGCTCTTCACTTTGGCAGACCTTGCTTTCGCTGCCGCTGTCAACAGCCATGGAAACGTCACCGTGGCCATCTCATCAAACATCACCTTCGTCAGCAATGTGGCAGAAGGGTATGTCTATGCTGAGGCACACGAGGTGGTCAACCACCACAAGGTCCCTTATTGCGAGGTGAGGGTTACCAGTGAGGACGGAACGCTTCTCGCCATTCTCAACGCATCGGCTTACCGCAAGAAAACAGCCATCGATAAACTGTAGGAAACAGGACTTGTCTCCGAACCTCTATTTCATGAAGATGAAATAAACAGCCAGTACAAGGCAGATGAAGGCGGCGAGATGGTTCCAGTGGAGGTGCTGACCTTGGAAAAGAAGGTTGGCAACAACGGTGAATACCACCAACGAAATCACTTCCTGAATCACCTTCAGCTGCATCAGGGAGAATGGGCCGCCGTTACCCTCAAAACCAATACGGTTGGCGGGAACCTGAAGGCTGTACTCGAAAAAGGCGATGGCCCAAGAGAAGGCGATGATGCCAATCAAAGGCCAGGAGGTGGAAATGTTCATCTGCTGGAGTTTCAGGTGACCATACCAGGCGAAGGTCATGAAAATGTTGGAACCGACCAATAACAAAACTGTATAAAATGCGTTCATTTCTTTTTGTAGTTTCTTGGTTTGGTGAAATACAATATTTAGGCGTGCGTTTCGTTATTTAATAAGAAATTAGTACGTAGTGCGCAGATTCTTGAAACGGAACATATCGCGTGGAGTTCATCTCCATATCGTTTTGAGAGCCGTGGCCCTGATGTTTGTATTCATGGTCGTGGCTCAGTCTTCCTATGCGCAGAAGCGGAAGGTGATGAACCGGCCATATATTGACCAGCGAAAACTCCACTACGGATTCCTTGCAGGCGCTCAGTTGCAAGATATAGAGCTGCAAAACAATGGGTTTATTGACGAGAACGGAAACAATTGGTATGCCGACGCTCCGAACTACGAACCGGGATTTAGCGTGGGAGTGCTGGCGGAGCTGAGGCTCAACAACAACCTGGCGCTCCGTGTCATTCCGTCCATGCATTTCGGCTCTAAGGATGTGAAGTTCATCAACAAACTCAATGGCGAGCAGCAGATTCAAAACCTCAAATCCACCTATATCTCTATTCCTGTGGATCTGAAAATTGCCGGAGAGCGCTTCAACAACTACAGACCTTATGGGGTGGTGGGCGTCAATCCAATGTATGACCTTACTGTGAAACAGGGGAAAAACCTGCTGCTCAAACATTTCGACTGCTATCTCGAGGTGGGGTTCGGATGTGATTTCTATGGACCGTTCTTTAAGTTTATCCCGGAAATCAAGTTTGCTTACGGTTTGTCGAACATTATCGACAAAAACCGGTCTGACCTCACCAATCCAGACCAACTCATCTTCACCAACAGCATCGACAAGGGCAAGTCGAAGATGATTATCCTTACTTTCTATTTTGAGTGATGCCGCTTGTCAGCGCATTCCACAAGGAATCGGTGGGAATCCCGCTTTCCAAGGTAATCTGCTCCTTCGACACGGGGTGGACAAACGATATGCTGTGGGCAAGAAGCGAGATGCTGCCATCGGCATTGCTACGGCGCGCTCCATACTTCAAGTCTCCTTTTATCGGCATACCGGCTTTCGACAACTGACAACGAATCTGGTGGTGGCGGCCTGTGTGCAGATGGACTTCGGCCAATGAATAATGGTCAGTGGAGCTTAGAACCCGATAGTCAAGAACGGCTTTTTTGCTGCCGGGAACTTCGCGGTCGTAAGCATACGACTTGTTCTGTTTCTCATTTCGGACTAACCAGTGCTCCAGGCGGACCCAATCAGCTGGAACATCATTTACTTTCGGGACGATGGCCCAATAGGTTTTCTGGACCTGGCCGTCGCGAAACATCGCATTCAAGCGGCTCAGCGCCTTGCTCGTGCGTGCAAACACCACCAGCCCGCCAACCGGACGGTCCAGGCGGTGAACCACACCAAGGAAGACGGCACCAGGTTTGGCATATTGCTCCTTGATGTACTCCTTCACCTGCTCACTCAGCGGCTCATCTCCCGTTTTGTCGCCTTGGACTATCTCGCCAGGCGATTTGTCAACCACGATGATGTGGTTGTCTTCATATACCACGCGCATGGACCTCTCTTTTTTATCCGAGTCAGTCATTACGTCCTAATGACCGATTGGGTTTATACGATAAATATTTTGTGTTGTGGATTAGGAATGACGTCCGTCATCATTGCAGTCCGCAAGTAAAAAACCATCCGCATGGACGGACCATCCGGATGGCTTTGAATGCTTGTTTGATGCAACGCTTAGGTGTTCATACCACCGTCAACCTGAATCACCTGACCAGTCACATAGCTCGACAGGTCAGAAGCCAGATATACAGCAGTGTTGGCGATGTCGTCAACGCTGCCGCCACGACGGAGAGGAATCTTCTTTTTCCATTCCTCACGAACGTTGTCAGGAAGGGCGGCGGTCATCGCAGTCTCAATGAAACCTGGAGCGATGGCGTTTGCACGGATGCCCTTCGGACCCATCTCCTGGGCAATCGACTTGGCAAGGGCAATCAATCCGGCTTTCGAAGCCGAGTAGTTGCACTGACCGGCATTGCCGTGAACACCCACTACGCTTGACATGTTGATGATGCTGCCGCCACGCTGGCGCATCATGATTGGAGTGCAGGCGTGGATGAAGTTGAAAGCGGATTTCAAGTTCACGTTGATTACGGCGTCCCACTGTGCCTCAGTCATGCGGAGCATCAGGCCGTCTTTCGTGATTCCGGCGTTGTTCACCAAGATGTCGATTGAACCGAAGTCAGCTTTCACCTGATTCACCACTTCTTCGGTCTGAGCGAAATCTGCGGCGTTGGAAGCATAGCCTTTGGCTTTCACTCCCAAGGCGGCAATCTCATTCTCTGTTGCCTGACCATTTTCATCTATCACCAGGTCGGTGAATGCGATGTTCGCTCCCTCGGAGGCGAACTTCAGCGCAATCGCTTTACCGATTCCGCGTGCAGCACCTGTTATCAGCGCTGTCTTTCCTTCTAATAATCCCATATTAAATAAATTAGTTTCCTATTGTTGGTTTTGTTTTTTCTGTTTCTCAATTCCTGTGCGTCACATGGAAAATAGGGGAGTGTCAGTTGTCGTTAATCGTCAGACTCGTGTGCTTGTTCTGCAACTGGCGGGTCACCATTGTGCGGACATAAAGATAGAGCTCCTCTGGGCCACGGGCGGTGTAACGGCCGAAAATATAAGGAACCTCACAGCCCTTCAGGCAGTAGTGCATGATCTCGGCGGTCAGTTTCACGTTCATCACGTCGAACACTCCGTCTTCGTTTCCTTCGTTCAGCACGCGGCGGAACAAAGAGATTTCTGTGCGGTCGAAGTTCTTGCGGACGGTCTCCACTTTCCAAATCTCACGGAAGAACTCAGCACGCAGTGTGCCGTTGCGGAGCACAACCTCTTTGATTACTTCCAAATGAGCGAATATCAGCTGAACTATCTTGTCCTCTGGAGGGATGTTCTGACGGGCCACCTCTTCCAACTTTGAGAACAAGCGCTCCAACTCTGCCTCTATCACGGCCAGATAAATGTCTTCCTTACTCTTGAAATAGGTGTATAACGTACGCCGTCCACGACCGGATGCCACGGCAATGTCGTTCATTGTCGTTCCCTCCAAGCCGTTCTTGGCGAAAAGCTGACGGGCAACGTCGATCAAAGTGTTTCGGGTTTTTGAAATTGCCATGATGTTATGTTTTTTCGAAATCAGCTCCTAACGACTGATTGGGGTGCATTTCCAACTGCAAAGTTACACCAAAAAAGTGAATGCAACAAATAAAATTGCACTCACTTTTATGAATTATTGTCAAAATATTTATAATCAGATGATTATAAATTGCACACTTGGTTTGATTTGTGAATTGTGAAAACCATCTGAATTGAGCTCATCGGGATGAAATGGATTTTCTTTTCCTAAATCAATAGCCCCGGAGCTTGCTGTCGGCAATCCAGCCGCGGAATGTGCCGTTTGCATAATAGATTTTCGACCAGGCTGTCCCATTATAGGCAGCGTCGGTATATACCCATGAGCCGTCCTGAACTTTACCGATAATGCGGTAGCCGGTGCCAGGACCGCTGCGCAGGTTGGTGTAGCCGCCTTCGGGCTTCACACGCACGCGCATCAGGTTCGAACCGGTGTTGTAGGTTTTCTGAGGACGGTTGTAGCTGCTGCCGCCGAACACCACCTTGTTGCTCGAAATATAGCCCACAAAGCCGCCGTTCGGACCACTGTAAACTTCGTACCAGCCGCCTACGTTGCTGCCTACATAAATGCCGTTGCCGTCACGTTCTTTCTTCACTATGGCATAGCCAGTGCCGGGACCGCGGCGGATGTTGGTGAAACCTCCTTCGCGTTTCACCGTGGCATAGCGCTGAGCACTCATGCCAGACGAGATGCACATCAGCATCAATAATAACATCAGTTTTTTCATGTCTTTGAATTTTAGATTAATGGGTGGCTCTAAAATTAGGTCGGATTGATTTTTGAATTGATGTGGATGTTTTTTGTCAGTGTTTAAAGGCGCATAGCGAGCTATGTAACTGCAAACAATGGCAAAAAGACGCCGCATCAAACAAAAAGCAACCGAATTTCAAACCATCCCATGAGATTTGTAAGTAAAA
>OMUD01000240.1 GCA_900314125.1 uncultured Prevotellaceae bacterium
AGTTTCCAGAAAGGGATGTTGCATTCTCCACTGCCCAGCAGTATGGTTCTCCAGGTGAACGTGTTCATGATGTAGAGCGGCACCCACATTCCGATGATGGCCACCAGCCAGTAGCCAGCATGGCAAATCTGCTGCCACAGCTCACGGAAACTCACCTTGAAAGTGAGAATCATCAGCACCACGAACACCAGTCCTACCAAAAAGAATATGTTTCTGGTCTTATTTTTCATCAGATTTGGTCGTCTTCTGTCACCTGATCGAGTTTCAGCTTATCGCTGTCGTCACGTTTCTCGTAATACTGCTTTTTGAGTGGATGCGCGTATGCTTCCTCATAGCGGCTCCGGTTTCTGAAGATGTCGATAGCGGTATAGACAGCCTGGCGGAAAGAATTCTCGTCTGCCACTCCCTTTCCTGCGATATCGTATGCCGTTCCGTGTGCCGGCGATGTGCGGATAACGGGCAGGCCAGCCGTGTAGTTCACGCCGTCATCCATGGCAAGTGCCTTGAACGGAGCCAGCCCCTGGTCGTGATACATGGCGAGGATGGCATCGAAGCGGGCATAGTTTCCAGAACCGAAAAAACCGTCGGCAGCGTATGGTCCGAAGCATCGGATGCCTTTCTTGAAGGAATCCTGTATAGCTGGTATGATTACATCCTGCTCCTCGTTGCCAATCACGCCGTTGTCGCCGCAGTGGGGATTGAGCGAAAGGACGGCAATGCGAGGATTATCGATGGCGAAGTCGCGCTTGAGCGTGTCGTCCAGGATGTTCAGTTTCGCCTCTATGTTCTGTTTGGTGATTTTCTGTGCGATTTTCGACACTGGCACATGAGTTGTGACCAGCGCCACACGCAGGCTTTCATTCATCAGAATCATAAGCGCACGCTGTCCGCCACCAGCCTTTTGCTCAATGTATTCGGTGTGTCCAGGGAAATGGAACTTATCGTTCTGTATGGTATTCTTGTTGATAGGCGCTGTCACCAGCACGTCGATGAGTTGGTTATCGAGTGCGCTCACAGCAGCTTCCAATGCCTTAAAAGCGGCTGAACCGGCTTCAGGAGTCGGAGTTCCCGGTTCAATCTTCACTTCCGTATCGCCCAGGCAGTCCACGATGTTCAACTGTCCATCGCGTGCCTTTTCCGGACGATCCACCACATTGAAGTTTGGTGCGTTCTCAACCGATTTCCTGTAATATACCGCCACTTTCGGAGAGCCGAAAATCACCGGTGTGCAGAGCGAGAGCATCTCCTCGCTTGCAAATGTCTTGAGAATCACCTCATACCCCACTCCGTTAATGTCACCTTGTGAGATACCCACCTTTATTTTTTGCATAATTTCAATATTTTTCTTTAATTTCTGAATGTCGCTTGAGGCGACAATCTATATGTTATTTTTCTTTTACGTTCATTCTCAATGTATAAAGCGACGCCTCGAGTCTGCGAATCATGGAACGCTTCATCTTGCTCGGCGCATAGACAAATGCCTCCGTCACGATTACCCGGTTGTTCACAGAATCCACACGCGACTGCGAAACGAATGGGCCGCCCATGGCGTCGCCCGACATTTCCCAAAGTCCACGCGCTTCCTGAATGAAATGCCCGTTCTGCGTGTAGTTTCTCACATCCACGCATTCTGGATTCGTTTGCATCACACTTCCTGGGTTATAGCCTGGGATGTTCCGGCCCATAAAAGTGTCGCGCAGCGCGATGAAGCTGTGTTTGTCGAACACTTTCTGAGTGGAGTACGGATAGGCATAGACCACGATGTTCTGCACAGTCTGCAGTCCGTCGTTCGATGCCCAGATGAAGTCTTTTCCAATTTTCATCTTGGCGATGTCGGGCGGGATGAGCATGTCGCATCCCAGCACCTTCTTCAGCGAATCGCTGAAAATGGGATTATAGCTGAAATTCAGGCTTTCCACCTGACGATTGAGTTCCTCGTTGTAGAAGAAGTCGATGATGGACGTGGTGTTTTCCGTGATATAAGAGGATGCCACCCTTGTGTTGGGCGCATGAATAGTGACAATGGCTTGCGGATAGGCGAACACATTGCGTTCGAACTTGATTTTTCCCTGCCTGAAGTCATCGTCGATTTTGAATACGATGATGTTTCTGAACAGGTTCATGATCCGGTCGTAGTTCTTCGGCCGTATTCTGTTGACATGAAAAGAAGGTTCGTCCTGAGGGAGCATGGGCACCGGCTTGTTGAGCACGCGTCGCAGGGCACGTCCGGCATATCCGTCCCAGATGGAGTCCTCCGCCACCACCATCACCTCGTAAGGATTGCCCGACGAAGAAGGGGTAAGCAAAGGTTTGTTGGTGTTCTGCCTCCGGTTACACGATGCAGCCACGGTCAGCAGCACGATAAGCATTGAGAAAAGAGCCTTTTTCATATCATTCTAAAATAAGTGGTCCTTCATGTTTTTTCCGGACCTTCTTTGAGTTGGTGGGTTGATTCACCCGTTTTTGTTTTCAGTTTGATGGGCTGTGGACAGCAGTCCGCAAGCCGCCATGATGTCCTCACCGCGTGAAGCACGGACAGTGGTGAACAGTCCATGGTGGGTGAGATAGTCCCGGAAAGCCGTCATGTGAGCATCGTCTGTCCCTTCAAGCCCCACATCCGGTATTTTGTGGAAACGAATGAGGTTCACGCGACAGTCCAATCCCCTCAGCAGCTTCAACAGCGCATCGGCATGGAGCTTGGAATCGTTGAGCCCCTTGAACACAATGTACTCGAACGAAAGCCTCCGTTGATGTGCGAAGTCATATTGCCTGAGCAACTGGATGATGTCATCCGCCTCAAACTGCTTTTCCGCCGGCATCAGCTGCAGGCGTTGCTCATGGATGGGCGAATGGAGGCTGACGGCGAGGTGGCACTGCGACTTCTCCAAGAACCGTCTGAGGTTCTTCCTCAGCCCCACAGTTGACACCGTAATCCGCTTGGGGCTCCAAGCGAAGGCATCCTCAGCCGTGAGGAGCTCAATGGCGCGCATCACGTTGTCCAGATTGTCGAACGGTTCTCCCTGCCCCATGAACACGATGTTGGTGATGCCTTTCTCCCGGATTGCCCACTGCACTTGCGCCAGGATGTCGGTGGCGGTGAGGTTGCCGTGGAATCCTTGTTTGCCTGTCTGGCAGAAGAGGCAGTTCATCTTGCAGCCCACTTGGGTAGAAACACACAAGGTTCCCCTATCCTTGTCGGGGATATAGACCGTCTCGATGAATTGTCCGGAGCAAGTGGGGAAAAGATATTTCTCCGTTCCGTCCACGCTGACCAACGTCTGCAGCGGCTCTGCGGTCCCCATTGTCAGGTTTTCGCCGAGCAGCTGTCTGTTTTTCAGCGAGATATTGGTCATATCGTCGAACGAGCGGGCACATTTTCCATACACCCACTGCGCCAGCTGCTTACCCACGAACTTGGGCAAAAAAAGCGAAAGCGCCATGTCCTGCATCTCCTTCACCGTCATCCCGAGCAGTGACGGCTTTTGCGTCACGGCAAATTGCTGGATGTCGTTGTCGTTGATGTTGCAGGACATGGTGCTGTTCATTTCAGGTTTTATTGTTATTCAGCGGAAAGCATCCGCCATGTCAGTTTACCAAGCGAAAATCGGATATTCCTCCATGATGTGGTTCACCTTCTCTCTCACGCTGCTGATCACCTTGTCGTTCTCAGGGTCGTTGAGCACGGTCTCAATCATTTCGGCAATCTCGTGCATGAGATATTCCTTAGCTCCACGCGTGGTGATGGCTGGTGTACCGAGACGGATACCCGAAGTCTGGAACGCAGAGCGAGTGTCGAACGGCACCATGTTCTTGTTGGCAGTGATATCGGCTGCCACGAGGGCCTTCTCTGCCACCTTACCAGTAAGGTTTGGATATTTTGTGCGGAGGTCCACCAGCATGGAGTGGTTGTCGGTACCTCCTGAGCAAATGAAGAATCCTCTGTCGATGAGTGCCTGTGCGAGAGTAGCGGCATTCTTCTTCACCTGCTTCTGATACTCCACGAACTCAGGCTGGAGCGCCTCTCCGAATGCCACTGCCTTGGCTGCGATGACATGCTCGAGCGGACCGCCCTGCTGTCCTGGGAAGACTGCAGAGTTGAGAATCTGCGACATCTTCTTGATTTCTCCCTTCGGAGTGGTGAGTCCCCATGGGTTGTCGAAGTCTTTTCCCAAGAGGATGATACCTCCACGCGGTCCACGCAGTGTCTTGTGTGTGGTGGAAGTGACGATATGTGCATATTTCAGCGGGTTGTCGAGCAGTCCTGCAGCGATAAGTCCTGCTGGGTGCGCCATATCTATCATAAGGAGTGCGCCCACCTCGTCGGCGATTTTGCGCATGCGGGCATAATCCCACTCGCGGCTGTAAGCGGAACCACCACCGATGATGAGCTTTGGTTTGTGCTGAAGAGCCAGCTTCTCCATCTCGTCGTAATCCACGCGGCAAGTTTCCTTGTTGAGGTTATAGCCTACCGGATTATAAAGGATACCAGAGGTGTTGACATGGCTTCCGTGAGAAAGGTGACCACCGTGGTCGAGGTTCAGTCCCATGAAGGTGTCGCCTGGCTTGAGCACAGAAAGCAGCACGGCTGCATTGGCCTGTGCACCTGAATGCGGCTGCACATTGGCATATTCAGCACCGAAGAGCTTCTTCACGCGCTCGATGGCCAACGTCTCCGTCTGGTCCACCACCTCGCATCCGCCGTAATAGCGCTTGCCTGGATAGCCCTCCGCATATTTGTTTGTCAAACATGACCCCTGTGCCTCCATAACCTGGTCGCTCACATAATTCTCACTGGCAATCAGCTCCATGCCTTTCACCTGTCTCTGATGCTCCTTCTCAATCAGAGCGAAGATTTCGCTGTCTCTTTTCATAAAAAATTTTGCTTATTGAGTATAAAAAACTATGCTTATATGCTTTAAAGTGCAAAGTTACGAAATATTTGCGATTATCTGATTATTTTTTCAGACTAATTTTGCCAGCCGCAATTTTTGACCTATATTTGCAATGAATATATTAGCAACCTTATTATTAACCCATCAACATCAGAAAATGAAAAAGATTTCTTTGTTATTAGTCGCTCTTGTGGCTGTGTTCTGCGTATCTTGTTCCAACGACCCAAAAGTGGAGGGAGAATTTGTGAAGGCTGTTGACGAGGCTATCGCTCAGTTTGAAAACGCCAAGACCATGGATGACCTCACTGCTTTTGCTCAGAAAATTGAGGAAATCAGCAATAACGAGGCTTTTGGGAACCTGAAAGAGACCGGTGCCGCCAAGGAGGCTTCCGAGCGTCTGGAGAAATGCGTTGACGGTATGGACAAGAAGGCAGAGGAAATCACTGCCAACATGCTTAACTCCATCACCGG
>OMUD01000234.1 GCA_900314125.1 uncultured Prevotellaceae bacterium
AGCCGACAATGTAGAACAGTTTCGTGGAAATCCATACGCCCTCGTTGTTCTTCACGATGTCTGTGAGTCGTTGGCTATGCTTCTGCCAACTCTCTTCCTGCTGTTTGTGGTGGTCGTCAAGTGTCTGTTTCTCCTGTCCCAGCCATCGGGTGTGACTGTCATGGAGCTGTTTCAGACTTTCGTCATCAAGCCTCGTTTTGACTGGTGTCTGTTGTGCCTGGACGATGGCACCGCAAATGCCTGTGATGGCATTCTCTGCGCTTTGGGTTGCAGCATTGAGACCTTTCTGTGTCGTTACACTATTTTCCTTCGCTTCTTTAATTGCTTCAAGCAATTTCTGCAACAGGGTAAGTGCCTCCTTGATCTGCTTCAAAGTGGCATCGAAGCGGTTCTGCTCTTTCTCCTTTTCCTCGTCATCCTTGATGGACTGCACGAGATTATTGTATTTGTCTTTTTGTGACATATTTTTGGTATTACTTGTGTTGATAATCTGTTTACATTACTTACCTCGTTTCCATCTTCTGACAATCGGCTTGCAGAGCCAGTTAGCTTTCATGGCACAACGTCTTGCCCATTCCAGTTCGTCTTCATCCTTGTCTTTTCCCCAGCCCGTGCCAGTTCCACCGCCGCCACCATAAGACTCAGACATGGCTGTAGCAGCATCGACGTAGTTCAGGAAAAGTAGCATGGCGACTTTCAGGATGTCCTCATGTGTGGCATCGCTGTTGTCGGGAACCTCAATATTGCTGTCAAGTTCCTTGTATATTTTTTCGGGAATGTTAAGCTGTACCTGCTCGCCATCGATAAGGAACACCTGTCGGTAGTCGTTGGATGTGGCAATTGGTTTGGCTTGTGAGAATGATGCCTGTGCCGTTGACTGGCTATCCGTGACTGGCTTCTTGCTGTCCAATAGTTTTGGTGCTTGTACAGCCATCGGTTTCTGAACAGGATGCAGTTTCTTCCAAGTGTCTTCTATCTTCGTCGGCATCAGGTTTCGCCCTTTGCCGAGGTCAGATGACTTATAAGAGGTATTGCCCTTCTTGATGGAATAGCCTCTAACCACATTCTCCTTGTCACGTTGCAATTTGACCTTATAGCCTCGTCTGGTCAGCAAGGACACATAATTAGGCCAGTCGAAACGTGGCAGGGATTTGAGTATTTCCATACAGTCGTCGGTTATCTGTTGGAGGTGCTCCTCCCGTATCTCCATCGGGTCTTTCCAGCCGTGGCGCAGATTGATGGCATGGGCAGCTGCCACAGCCCGCTCGCCGATGAAGTGGCAGTCATTGATGTTGCCGTTCTTGTCGATGCGGTTCACCACCAGATGCAGGTGGGGAATCCCAGATTTGGCATCATAATGAAGGGCAGCGAAGTACTGCGAGTTCTTAATGTTCGTCGGGACAAGATTCTTGTGCTTGTCATCTGGTGTCTTGGTCACCTGGTCAAGTTCATCCACGAACTCCTCAGTGAAATACCTCCAATCACGGAGTGTCCATCCGTCACTCTCGTTCATGGATGGGGAAACCTCTATGCGGATGGACGTCTTGTCAATGGGCTTCCGTGCGAACTTCTGCTTGAAGCGGTTCATGTGAAGCACCATCTCATCCCACATGCCCATCGGGGGCAGATCCTCTGTCAGAAGGTTCACCTTCACGATGTCGGCACGGAAGTCTTTCGTGGCATAGTTGGTCATGGCCTGACCATGCGCTATGGGTCTTGCAGTTGCTATCATAGTCCTATCCTCCAAACTTTTCCTTAATGGTGTCCCAGTGCTGTATGAGGTAGTTCACACCCTCTATCCATGCCGTCATGATTCGCTCGTTTCTGAAGTAACGCTTCCTCACCTCCTGAGGCAGTCCGTGAAGGGCATTGCGTATTCCGACAAGTTCTGACCTTGCAGCGGAGAGACTTTTCAGCGCTTCCTCCTGTCCCTCGGTCATCAACTGCTTTGGCTGGTGCCCAAGGGCTGCATCGTGGACATAGTTGCTTTTGTGCATTCCGCACTTGTTGGCATTGGTTACAATCTGGTTGTATTCTTCTTCCGTGAAGCGGACATCGATGTGGTGTCCCTTTTTCTGCCTCTTTTCTGAGGTCTTTGATTTTGTCTTAATCATAATTACTCAATGATTCTTTTAATTGGGTTATAAATGTAATACTATCGAGAGATTGAAGTAAAAGTCTTGGATAGCCCGGTGCGAGCTTGCGAGCGGCGCAAGAACCCAGTGGAAGGACAGTGCAGCGAAGCAAATCTGTCAGACATTGGGACTTCTTGTTTAGACCTCAGAAAAAATCACACTTCTTCGGGCTTGTCCGTGGCTTTAGCTTTCTGTCAGTCGCTGTCATGCAGTGGGTCTTCGGCACTGTCGGCTGCATCCGCAGCTGTTGTACAGAGAATTGGCGAGACAAGTTGATTGGTCGAACATTCATCATCAAGGATTCCCTCTGGATTGTTGGGCATGGCAGGAGTGTCGCCTAATGCGACATCATTTGATGTGCTATATGGCTCATCGGCTTCTAGCAGCAGGTTGGCATCGTGCTCGTCAAGTTGCTCTAAGTAACCTTCAGGCAGCTGTCCATCCTCTCCGTATGGAGGTAGTTTATTCTCTTCCCTTTCTTCGTTGTTGGCATCAGCCATAGATGGAACGGGATTGATATAAGAAGATGGAGTTTGTTGGCTGTTGCCATTATCATTAGAATATGTCGGGTTGGCATTACCTTGGTCAGCCAGATTTTGAGTGACTGTATTCCGATGATAATCCGGATTCTTGACGGGAGCATCCTGCCCTTCCACGAACCAGAAGGCCAGACAATGAATGGTGTGGATAGTCGTACGGTTATTGGCTACGGATGTGAGAATCCCCACCTCATTGAAGAGGTCAATCATCTTTTGTGCCGTCTTTCGGTCACAGTGCCATAGTTCGGCAAGTTCTACTTTTGATATGGCAAACTGACCAATACCGAGGTCAGCTGAAAAGTTCTTTTTCTCATAGTGGAAAGGCTCTATTGCTGTCAAAGAGAGAAAGGTATCAAAGGCTTTCATGCGGTGGAAGCCTTGGTTGTCATCTTTGAGGAAATCAAGCTGCTCTCTGGTCAGCAGGATTCCATACCTTACGTTTTTGTATTTCATCTTAATTTTTGTTTGTGGCGAGGGCTTGCATTGGTCAGCTCTCAGCCGTTATTAATACTGTAATTTGAATGTGACTTGAAAAACAGGGTTACGTCGGACTGATGTCGGTTTCGTTCTGCCAGTCATGCTTGTCCGGCTTTCGTTTGTGTGAGGCAAGGATGGCATCGTTCTCCTCATCTGCGGTCATCGGAACGGTATTTCTGCGCTTCGTCTCCAGCCATTTGTCAAGTTCGTCTTGATAAAGAATCCATCTTCTGCCAGGCTTGGTGGCCGGGATGGTGCCGTCCTCCAGTTTCATGTACATTGTTCCTCTGGGGATGTGCGTGTACTCGATGGCCTCATCCACAGTCATTGGCTTGTGGCGGTTCTCCTTTACTGGTTTACTACTCTCTGCCTGCTGTCTGGTCAGCATGGCTCTCATGCCCATCACCTCATCCCGAAGCTGGGCGACGACCTGCGGGAGGTCGTTGAATGTCAGAATTTCTTTTTCCATAATTTATCACAGTTTTGGTGATTCGGCTGCAAAGGAACTCAATGATGCCATGCTGATTCCGATTATTCACGATAATCCACGAATAATCATGTCAACATGAAATAATTGGGGAAAATATGGGTTACAAGAGGAAAAATGATTGGGGAAAAGAAGAAAATAGAGCTTGCGGCAAGTTTTATTGATGCTCCCGACAGAAGATTTAAAAAAGCAGATAGTGGGCGAAAACCGATGCAATGACATCATCTTTCGCCCACTATCGGATATTTTTTAAGAGAAAAGGTCGGGGTTAATAGAATTGAGTTTCTTCCAAAATATGGAATTTGTGCTTGTTTTTGAAGAAACTCAACCAACGGGGAATATAAAGAATAGGCATGAAATCGTTAATGAAGACCCATGCAACTTTGGCTTAAAAATCAGCGAAAACGAGAAAATATTTTTGAATTTCGCTGATTTTTAAAC